>DAORIU010000013.1:6317-12087 GCA_035438645.1 Minisyncoccota bacterium | reverse complement strand
TGATGAAAAATGTATCCTGCATATCACGAGCCGGGTGATCCTTTGGCACGTTGAGTGCATCAAAGTTGTGATACTCATCCTCAAGCTCCGGTCCTGTCGCCACCGAAAAACCCTGTTTTTCAAAGATATTCACAATCTCCTCGGTTACGAGAGTGAGTGGGTGTAGTGCCCCTTTTGAGATATATTGATTTTCAGAGTTTTGCTCCATGTAAACAAACTATAGCGAAAATATGACTTTTTTACAATTTTAGAAATAAAAAACCCGGAATTAATTCCGGGTGTAAACTTATGGCACACAAAGTGCCAGAGCATCTCCTTCCTTAAATACATCAGGAATAGGAACTAGGTCTATACACCTGCCTTCTTTAATGTTTCTAGATAGCCGAAGATATTTGTTATCTGTTAATCCATTTCTAATGAATATACCATTAGTAGTATTATATCCTTCTACGACCTCATTTTTAACCATCTCAAAAGCTAAAAGTAGTGCCGGACCAATCTCGTACTCTTTGTATATGCGACGACGCCTTGCCTCTTCTATAATATCTTCTTTCCGAGTCTGTTTTCTTACAAGGTGTAGGCCTGTAGTAGAAGGCTCTTCATTTTTAAAGAAGTGGCCATCAAAGTAGTTCTCAATGAGAGGATCTCTACGACCAAAAAGTCCACCTTCTTCCACTGTAGGGATCAGCTTTGCGATATCCCTATCGATTTTGAAGGTCTCACCAGAACTAGAAACGACTAAATCTTTCCAGTGTTTTAGCAATCGATGTTGCTCCAGAAACACTTCAAATGAGAGAAAGAAAGGAAGATCGTTCTGGAAAATTTTTCTGTGTTGAAGAGCGAAGAGTTCTTCATTTAATCTTGCAACATGAAGACCGCTTACATTTTTTGACATTTTAAAATAATTTAGAACATGTGTGGAACCGCCACACCGGCTCGGCACATTATTGCACCTCTATATTATATTATACCACAAATATATTTCAAAGGCAAATACTAGAAAATAGCCTTTATTTTAGCCCAAATTTTACCTATTGGAGACTTGTGCGCCTTTTTACAATTCTTCACACAGTGAGTATGCCCTCTTTTTTCTATTTGTTTCTTTTCACAAGAATCACAAAGTATAAACTGTCCGTTACAACCAAACTCTCGACAATCAACGATATTTTCTGACGGCGCTTCGCAAGAGATGCACTTACCTATTATTTTATGTTTTGGATCGTCAGTATAAAATCCCATAGCTACTCGCCCATCAAATACATAGAGCTTGCCTTCGAAGTCTTCATTTGGATATTTCTCCATATATGACACGATGCCACCATCGAGCTGGTATACATCTTTGAAACCTTGTGTTATGAGATAGCCCGAAGCCTTTTCACAACGCACTCCCCCAGTACAAACAGTGAGCACTGTTTTGTCTTTCAAGTGTTCTATGGTTTTGAGGAGCTTTGGCAGATCACGGAAGTTTTCCATTGGTGGACAAATAGATCCGGCAAATTTACCAACCATGTGTTCATAAGCATTGCGCATGTCGACAATATAAAATTCTTTTTTCTGCGCAATCCACTCGTGAAGCTCTTCTGGCTTTAAATGTATACCAGTTGTAACATTTGGGTCTACATCGCACACACCCAAGTGAAGTGACACTATTTCAGGACGCACTTTTACAGAAAGTCTCGGAAAAGCATTGCCTGTTCCCTCACTCCGCTTATAGTGAATATTTAAAAAACGAAGATCCTTTTCCATTTCCTTGATAAATGTTTCTGTGTCTTCAGTCTTTCCTTCAAGAGTAATATTTAACCCTTCGCTAGCAACGATAAGACGGCCTTTCAAACCAAACTTTTGGCAAAGCGCAAAAAGCCAATCACGCACTTCTTGCGGATTTTCTATATGAACGTATTTATAAAAAAGAAGGATTTGATAGGTTTCCATACACAAGAGCTTAGCAAAATAATACTAATTAAAAAAGCCCCCCTTACTGAGGGCTTATTAGTGCTAAAACGCAGGAATGATTTCTGTTCGGAACTTTAAAAGCTTTGATACCAAGGCGTGAGCTTCGTTCCAGCTTACTTGGTTTTTAAGACGTATAGCATTCCTATCTCTTTCTTCAAAGCTTACCTCCATCTTCTTAGCATAAAACTCTGGGATAAAATCAAAACTATCATCGTTAATAAAATGAAACCCAACAATCACCTTGTCACCATACAAGAAATGAAACCAAAACTCCGGATAATCTGATTTTTTATCGTGAACCACATCATGAGCAACAATATCAAACCAAAAGACACTGGCTTCAAGATCTTCATCAGGAGCAAATATTATTTCAACAGAAACACTTTCCTGATTCTTACAAAATTCCTCCCATGCTGTGCGAAAACTTTCACGAATCGTTATTCTACCATCTGTCTGAAGAAGTGGCTTGAGCCAAGATAGTATCTTTTGATCCCTTTGTTTTTCGTGGTTACTTTTTGAAAGAAAGCTGTAAGATTTTACCTTTCCTAAAGAAGTTTTTCTTTCCATGTTATTAAGCTTTTTCAGAGTATATAAACAATAGTTGACATAGGATAGTTTTTATAGTATTTTAAAGTATTAGTGTCACTTTTTGACACTTTAGATTATGTTACTAACACACAAAGGAAAACAAACAACGGAAGATATTGTTATCGAAGCACTTGGTACAAGGGGTATGCTGGGACCAGACCTTTTGCGTGTAGTTCGAGAGAAACTCCCCTTTCTACCCAAAGAAACTTTTTATCGAGTAGTTCGCTCTTTACTACAAAGAGAGGTTTTGAGTAAACATAATGCGCTGTATGAACTAAACCTTCATTGGCTCGAACAAATATATCGCTTCAGTAAAAAACACATTGAAACAGCAGGAGCCACAGATACTGATCAAATTCTTTCTTTTAAAGAAGGTGATAGTATTACATATAAATTTAAAAATGCAGAAAGTATGGGAGTCTATTGGGCTCATATTTATGATCTAGTATTTCACCGACATAATCCTAAAATACCCATCTTGGTTTATCATCCACACGAATGGTTAATCCACACTAGGAATCATGCAGAATCACTTTTTCTAAACCGCTTTGAGGAGGATAAAAAAAATGTTCATTTTGCTATTGGAGGAGATAGCCAAAACGATAAAGATTTTAAAAAGTTTTGGAATAGCAAGTACCGTCAAATCGCCACAGGGATAAATATAGGATTAAAGAACAATGAATATATAAATGTTCTTGATGATTTTATTTTCAAGGTTTCTCTTGGAAAAAAAGTTAGTAATGACATAGATATATTTTTTAAAACTCATAAAAACATAACTGAAGAAAACTTACAAGAACTTAATTTTCTTACCCTTAAAAGAGAAAATTGTCGTATGATTTTTACTAAATCAAAAAAAGAGGCTGATAAATACCGAGCAAAGTTTAAAAAGTATTTCTACACAATAGAATAAAACTTTTAAATTTTAGGGACTATCGGGACCGCTGTGCTTATCTCCCTCGACTTTTATTTCGTGAGAACAGGGACTATCGGGAATCGGTCACGAGTTACTAATTCACCTTCGACAAGCTCAGGTTCATAAGTACTCGCGACCCCGGCTCGGCCGTCCTTCGGACATGCCTGTGCCTTTCGATTCCGAACAGAAGCAAAGCAGTTTGCTTCTTTAACGTCTCCCATAGACACAAAAATCTGCAACATTGTAGTTGCAGATTTTTGGTCTTGGGGGACTATCGGGAATCGAACCCGAATCGAGAGTTCCACAAACTCCAGTGTTAACCGTTACACCATAATCCCCACGTGACCTTCGAAACTTTAGCGAAGGAGGTCGCTTGCCCTGCGAAGCTTCAGCGAAGCAGGGTGAGACTCTGTTTATACCAGAAATTTCTTATGAAATCTAGAGGTCAGAGCCATTTGGCTCTTTGTTAAACTTCTTGGTTACTACCCTTTCAAATATCTGTGATCCGATAATCACAAAGACAATGATGATAAGGTACGCCCACAGAGCTGTTTGGAAATCCAAATGAATCTTGCGCAGTGATCCGAGCAAAAATGCCAAATACCAAGAAGTAAATGACACTCCCCCGAGAGCAAAAGCAAGCCTGCGAAACTTTTTGGCTGGCTCCGAACCTTCAAAAGAAAGCCGGCGCATATATGGACCAACGAACATATTTAGAAGGACGCCATTGATTATTATTACTCCGACAACAAAAACTTTTAGTAAAAACTTTGAGGAAGCCAAAAGTCGAGCCTGCTCTGGCACAAATAGCGCAAAACCACTAACCACCAAAATAGCAAGCGCTACCCAAATAACACTTGTCAGTGTGTCCATCGTCTCCTTCTCTTCTAGCGAAATGACTTTGTCTTTCAAAAATCTAAAGAAAAATATATCAGTGATAGTAGCTGAACCGACACCGAGAATAAATCCAAGATTGTGGACTATAACCCACAGGGTTTTTTGCTTCGCCAAAAGCGGAGCAAAGACTTCTGTAGGAATACTAGATAGACTGATGATGAGCAGAATATTTGTAAAAGCTATCCCTAAACACCATGCGCACCAGCTTTTTATAACAAAGGCTTGAAGTCCCAAAAGGTATAGAGAAAAAAGCCCGCCTATAATCATCAAAAAAAATAGTGCGTACAAATCCCACACTGGAGAAAAACCAAAAAGTGGTAAAAAGATAAGCGCTAAAATAGCAAGAAAATAAAAGATTCCTAAAAGCTCGTTTGGTAAACCAAAAGTCTTGGCAAACTTGCTGTGAAGTACAGTGTCACAAGGATGCTCTCGTGGACAAGAAAGCTTTTTGTGGGAAATTTTTCTAAATAGCATAAAAGCCGAAAGACAAAGTCCGACAATAGAGAGTGCTATAGGAATCAAAGTTTGCATGAAAATATTATAGCAAACTCCGAGCTTTTTTTGATATAATTTAAAATATGAAATGGATCGCAATTGCTGGAGGGTGGCGAAAAACAAATGATCAGGTAGACCGAGAAGTTAGGTCTGAAATAAAAAAGATTTTTTCTGATGGTAACGGGATCATATCTGGTGGTGCTTTAGGTGTAGACTACATAGCACTAGATGAGGCTTTAAAAAATGACCAAGAAGCCTTGAGGATAAAAATATTTATTCCTTCTACTTTTGAGATTTATAAAAACCACTTTTTAAGCAGAGCAAGCGAAGGAGTTATAACTATAAAACAGGCAAGCGACCTAATAGAGCAAATAGCTAAACTAAAAAGTATAAACCCGGGAGCCCTTATAGAAGGCCCAGACAAAATACTAAACCAGGAATCTTATTTTAGAAGGATAACTGAAATTATAAAAAATTCAGATGAACTTATAGCCTTTCATATAAATAAAACCGAAGGAACCCAAGATACTATTGAGAAGGCTGCTATTAAAAATATTCCAATAAAAGTATTTTCTTACACTTTATAAGCTTAGGATGGTATTTCTCTGTAGTTTACCTGTTTAAGTGCACTTGTGGTCACAACTATTTTTATTTAAAGAGAACTTTCCCTCGCCTCTCGCCTTGTCAGCCACAAAGCTCGGGCTAGGCACCAGCTCAGCTATCCGCCTGTTGGCGGATTATGCTTCCGCTGTTCAAGTCCTCACACAAGCAAAGCAGTTTGCTTGTTTCTCGCGCACAAAATAAAAAATCCCGGAAAAGGGATTTTTTATTTTGTGCGCGAGAGAGGACTTGAACCTCCATCCCATTGCTGGGGCTACCACCTCAAGGTAGTGCGTCTACCAGTTTCGCCACCCGCGCATT
>DAORIU010000013.1:0-6217 GCA_035438645.1 Minisyncoccota bacterium | reverse complement strand
TGCTGGGGCTACCACCTCAAGGTAGTGCGTCTACCAGTTTCGCCACCCGCGCATTACTTTCACTATAACAAAAAGTTGTTCTAAAGCAAGAAAATCCCTCACGGGATTTTCTTTTTGTTATTCTTTTGGAGATTCTTCAGTAGCTTCTTCTTGAACCTCTACTGATTCCTTTCCAAGGAGAATTTGTTTCATTTTTCGGCGAATTTCTTTTACTGCTTTTTCTCTGATGTAGTAAAGCTTACTTCGGCGAGTTTTTGTTTTCTTTGTAATTTCTATCTTGTCGATCATTGGAGAAAATAGAGGGAAAACACGCTCTACACCAACACCATTACTTACCTTTCGAACTGTAAAAGTTGCTGTTGGGCTAGTACCATGCTTTCGAGCCAAAACGATACCTTCAAATGCTTGCAAACGGTATTTACCCTTATCTTCTATTTTTGACCAAACACGAACACTGTCGCCTGAGTTAAAATCAAGCTTTTTTCTTGCTTCTACATCAACTGGAGTAAATGAGAATGCTTCTTGTGGGGCTGTTGTTGCTTCTTCCATATAGGACGAAACTTTATCATAAAATGCCGTACTTCGCAACTGCCAGGCCAAAATCCTCTGGGTATGGTGCCTCTACCTCCACCTTGTCCCCTTGGGTGTCCAAAAAGCTTATTTTTTTAGCATGGAGAGCTACCCTAGAGAACCCCAAAGCCTGCCCCTTGGTTGGCGCATAAAGATTATCTGAAACTATTGGCCTTTGAATAAATTTCATATGTACTCGCAACTGATGTGTCCGGCCAGTTTTTGGAAAGAGCCTGACAAGAGAAAATTTGTTATCATTTTCATCTACAAAATCACTCTTTACCTGCCACTTTGTAACAGCTTCTTTGGCCTGCCCTCGAAGACCTCGACCAGCATGCCTTTGGCGAAAGTCGTTTTTGTTTCTTCCGATCGGTTCATCGACTATCCCCTCTTTTTCTTTGAAATGCCCCCAAACAAAAGCGTGATATTCCTTTTCTATAGATCTATCCATAAATTGTTTTTTAAAATGTGCAAAGGCTTCCTTTGTCTTTGCTACTATCAAAACCCCTGATGTCTCTTCATCGAGTCTATGAACTATACCTGGACGATCTATCTCTTCATCATTAAACCTTGCCGGCTCTCCTATTCCTTTCATTTCTGGATACTTTGAAATAATCCAATCTGTAAGGGTTGGAGTGTCCTTTTTGCCATCTGGGTGAACCATTAGACCTGCTGGTTTATTTAGAACAAGGTAGTCTTGGGTTTCGAGAAGGATTTTTGGTTCCATGTAAAATCATACTAACATAACTTGTGGTCACAAACACTTTGCATAATTGTTCGCTTCGCTCCAATTCTGCAAAGTTTTTGCGACCCCGCCTCGCTTGTTTCGCTATGCTCAACATAGCTCCGACTCGCACCAAAGAGAAAAGACAGGAAGCAGTTCCTGTCTTTTCTCTTTGGTGCGCCCTGAGGGATTTGAACCCCCGACCTTCGCTGTGTAAAAGCGCTGCTCTACCACTGAGCTAAGAGCGCATGAAGTACAAAAAGAGCATAGCAAAAAATAGACATTTTGCAAATTTAGAGTATTGATATAAGATGAAAATGTTTACAAATACGCCCTTGTAGTTAAATGGATATAACTGCGGACTTCTAAGCCGTTATTCGAGGTTCGATTCCTCGCGAGGGCACAAAGCATATCGAGAGCAAGAGAACTGACTGTTATTAAATATTGCCAACCCTAGAAGTTAGAGCATTTTCTACAGACTCAATGGTCTTTTCTATTTTGTTTATCTGAGCACTATTTGTATCTAGTTTTGGCATAACCTGCTCATCAAGCTTTTTAGTAGACGCTGTAAAAAAATAAGTGAAGTAAATTATCTGCAGGGTCAAAACTATAATAAATATACTGATTATAAATAACCAAAAACGATGAGGGTTTATTCTTCCGTCTTTCTTGTGCTTTGGTAAATTTGTTTTTTTAAAGTTAATTTTCATAATTACTCTACGCTTAGTATTTCAATTGTAACAACTCCCTGCCATCTTGGCTCTTTAGGAATAATGGCTGTCTTTTTGTTAACAGCAGGAAGTCTCGGATCTTGTGACTCCACAGAACTTGCCTGCTCAGAAAACAAATAAACGGTTTTTATATTGGTTAAAAAACTTTGTTTTCTAAGTAATTCTAAAAACTTCATAATATCCTTATAGGGTGCAACTGATTTTGTTTCCAGGACAAGCTTGTTGCCTGTTTCAGAACTTATATTCTGAACACTTGTGATTTCAAAAGAAATATTATTTTGCCCTGCCAAAGATTCTAAACTAGACAAAAGCTCGGGCACTGACTCCTCTTTTATAATATTTTTTTCAAGATTATTAATTCTAGACTCTAGGTTTTTTATTTTTTGCGCTTCTTCGTTAAAAGCTTTTTTGTTTATTTGGTAAGAGACCAATTTTTCCTTGAGATCTAAAACCTTAGCTGTCTTTTTGTTTATATTAGAGAGAATAATAGTAAAAGCAACAATAATCGCTAAGCATAAAGCTACTGAGATGAATATTGCTATTAGGTGTTTTGAGAATGCTTTTTTCATATCTTTATTTTATGGATATTACAAGTTTAAAACTTCCATTTTTGCTTTTTATAAAGTTCGAAACAGGACTATCTATATTTGAAAATTCTGACTGGTTGGTCAAAATAGCAATGAAACTTTTGAGGGACTCTCTCTTATCAAAAGACCCGTAAACCTCTAGTATCTTAGGGTCTTCCGAAGAAAATCTCTCTACATTTATTCCGCTTGGTATTTTACTCTGGACCAAAGAGATGAAGTCTATTATTGACTGATCTCCTTGCGAGACCAAGAGGGTTTTCAGTTTTTGCACCTTATCAGAGAGAGAAGCAAGATTTATATCACTTGAGATCATCCCGTTTTTTTCAAGAGAGGTTATTTCTTGTGAATAAATTTTAAAACGCGAATCTACAGTAAATATTGTAGGGAGTATAAGTAAAAACAAAGAAGCCAATAAGAAAAATAACGCCCCGATAGTAGAATTAAGCATTCTCAAAAAACGAATTTTCTCTATACTCTTTTTTTCTTTGTAAGGCAAAAGGTTAATCATAAATATAGTCTGCCAAAGCCAACCCTATAGCAGTAACATAACTCATAGAAGCTTCTTTGTTTATTTCTGGTATAAAGTTATCTGTTGAAAAACAGTTTTTCCAGGGCTCGACCTGCACGACCTTTAGCTTAAGAGCACTACTTAAATAATCATCTAATCCCAAAAGATTACTATGCCCTCCACATAGATATATAGTGTCTATCGTTGGAAAAGTACCAAACTGATTTTTCTTTTCATACCAGTAGGCATAACGGCGATTTATCTCATCTTTTAAAACAGAGATACTGTTTACTAAAACAGAGAAAGTATCTTTGTCTGAATTATTTTTTATCAAACCATTTTCTCTTTTTATTTTTTCGGCCTCTTCTATAGAAATAGAGAATTCTTTGGCTAAGTTTTGGGTCAACATCTTTCCACCAAAATCAAGTGTTGCTGTTATCATAGCTGTTCTGTTTGTAACTATAGTTATACCAGTTCTATTGGCACCAAAGTCCACGACCATGCAAGAGCCTTTATCTGCCGGATCCAAGACTGCTCTGGTGATAGCCTGCCCCTCTAGCTCAAAACTAACAGGTACAATACCTGCTTCAAAAAAGGCGTTGAAATAATTTGTAGTTACAGTCTCTGATATAGCTACAACCTGAACTATGATCGAAGAGTTGCTCGAGCTCAAAATATGATAGTCAAAAACAGTCTCTATGGCTTTAAGCGGGATATTATCCTCTATCAATATCTCTATGGCAGAACGAATATCACTTCCAGCGCTAGCATCTAAAGAAAGAGTAAAAGAATATACTTGAGATTCTGGGATAGAAACTCTAACATATTTTAGTTTGTATTTTTTTTGAACTTCTTTTAAAAAAGAAATGAACTTACCACTATCTATTATTCTTCCCCCTTTCATACACCCTTCTGGAATACTCATCTGAGCAAACCTCTTTGGTATTAACCCGTCACTTGTAACTCTCAGATCAACAAAACGCATAGTTGCATCAGAAAAATCTAATCCAACTGTTGGAATAGTAACGAATGATGGTGTTGGGAATAATCTATTAAAAAGATTCACCTAAATATTATACGAAATTGTAAGCAAATTTACTATCTAACACGAGAACCATTTAGTACTTCTTTTTCTGGAACAAGAAAAACTGGCGCACCATCTACACCATCTACTGCCATCAGCATCCCTTGTGACTCCAAGCCCATCATTTCTCTTGGTGCTAAGTTAACAACAAAAAGCATTTTTTTGCCCACCAAGTCTTCGGGTTTATACCAAGCCTTGATCCCAGAGAGTATTTGTCTTGGTTTTTCCTCTCCGAAGTCAAGCATTAATTTTATAAGCTTTTCTGAACCTTCTACCTCTTCTGCAGAAATAACCTCTCCGATACGAGCTTCTAGTTTTTTAAATTCATCTATTGTCATGTACTCCATTTATTAAATCTAAACTTATTTTTTATTTTTATCAAGAAATCTCTGAAGTATTATAGCTGCGGCACTATCATCCCTATCTCCTCTATCTGTTTGGTATCTATGTGCCTCGACACTAGAGAACCCCTCTCTTTCAAAAAATACCTCAAGACCAGTTTGGGCTTTTAGTTTTTCGGCGAAGTCTTTCGATAGTTTGAGTATTTGATTCTCTTGCCCACTATTTGCCACAGATTCTCCTATGACGATAGCTCCGATATCTTCTTCTTTGGCTAGGCTCTTGATAAATTCCAAGGCTTCAGATGTTTCAACTATCTTTTTCGGGAAGGCAAAAGAAGCCTCTTCATCAGAAATAGCTATTCCTACCTTTTTGGTACCAAAATCTATACCGAGATATCTCATAAGAAAAGACTATCACAAAGATTGAAAAAAAGCCTCCTTTGTGGTAAATTCATCCTGTTCTGAAAAATAAATATATGGAGGTGTCGCATAGTGGTTTAGTGCACCTGTCTTGAAAACAGGAGTACCGCAAGGTACCGGGAGTTCGAATCCCCCCACCTCCGCAAATAAAAATTGCCCTTAGCTTGGGCAATTTTTATTTGCGGAGGTGGAGAAAGCCAACTGCTTGGCTTTCGTGGGGATTCGAACAGCGGAAGCATGATCCGCCAGCAGGCGAATAGCTGAGCTGGTGCCTAGCCCGAGCCTTGTGACTGACAAGGTGAGAGGCGAAGGCGAATCCCAGCAACAAATTTAAACTTTATAGAAAAATTGATATACTCTCCCTATATGAATAACAAAATGAAAGGTTTTATGGACTTTATTAGAGAGCAGGGTGTTGTCGGCCTAGCTGTTGGTTTCATCCTTGGAGGCGCAGTTTCAAAGATTGTCTCTTCTTTGGTGGACAACATCATCAACCCACTAGTTGGACTAGCACTTGGCAAGGTAGATCTAGCTGACAAGGCAGTAACTATGGGAAGCACTACCCTCAAGTACGGAGCATTTATTTCTACACTCGTAGACTTTGTTATTATCGCTGGTGTCGTCTACTTTGGAGTTAAGGCACTAGGACTAGATAAGCTTGATAAGAAATCAGAATAAATTTTTGTTAAAAGCCCGACAACAAGTCGGGCTTTTATGTTACAATTTATAAATGCAACCATTATCTTGGAAAACTCTTGAATTTGAAAAAAAACAAAGACACCCTGACTGGATCTGGGTGGTAGGACTTGTTTCTGTACTTTCTGCTGTTGTTTCTTTTTTTTATGGCAATATTTTCTTTGGAATTTTTCTTATTGTTGCTGGTTTTGTAACCATAGTTTATGCCCTCAAAGACCCAAAGGAGCTAGAGATAACTATATCTGAAAAAGGTGTCTCAATAAATGGCGAAAACATAGACTACAAAAACATTTTGGCCTTTTGGCTTGACGAAACTGGTAAAGAAGCTAAGCTATTACTGCTCGTCAAAAATTCTTTTGTTCCGACTATGTCCTTCCCTCTTTTTGGGGTTAGTGCACAGCAGGTTCGTGAGGCACTAACACCAAACGCAAAAGAACAAGAGCTCCGAGAGTCACGCAGTATCGCACTCTTTGATCGCCTCGGATTTTAAATCTCCCTCTCGTCGTTCAATGGATAGGACGCAACTTTGCGGAAGTTGTGATGTAGGTTCGATTCC
>DAORIU010000012.1:0-13395 GCA_035438645.1 Minisyncoccota bacterium | reverse complement strand
CAGGATGGCAAAAGACAACAAATCAAAAGATCCTTCCTCCGCTAAAGCTACGAAGGGTGAATATGGAGCAGAGCAGATTTCGGTCCTAGAAGGTCTTGAGCCTGTACGACGCCGACCGGGAATGTATATCGGTTCTACTGGACCAGACGGACTACATCACCTTGTTTGGGAGATCTTTGACAACTCTCGTGACGAAGCGATGGCAGGGCATGCTGATACTATCGAGGTTGTACTTTTGCCAGATGATCATGTGCGCGTAGCAGACAACGGTCGTGGTATTCCTACAGCTATTCACCCAAAGACAAAAGTCTCAGCGCTTGAAACTGTTATGACTGTGCTTCACGCCGGAGGAAAGTTCGGAGGAGATGGTAGTGGATACAAAGTCTCTGGAGGTCTTCACGGTGTGGGAGCGTCTGTTGTGAACGCGCTATCTGACTATACTCGTGCTGAAGTTCATCGAGAAGGGGAAGTATTTGCTCAAGAGTATTCTCAAGGAAACAAAAAGAGTGCAGTAAAAAAGATAGGCAAGAGTAAGGACAATGGAACTATCATTACATTTAAGCCTGATGCAACGATCTTCAAAGAAGGCATCAAGTTTGATCTAAAAACTGTTATAGATAGACTTCGCCAACAAGCTTATTTGGTCAAGAAACTTCGCGTGACTGTCATCGACGCTCGTGAAGCTGGCAAAGTAGATAGCACCAAGACTTTTTGGTTTAAAGATCAGGGTATAGAAGTACCATCTATTACTTATTATTTCGAAGGAGGAATCCAAAGTATGGTTCGTCACTACAACCAACTTCAAAAACCTATCCACGAAACAGTTTTTTATTGTGAAAAAGAACAAGACAACGTCGGTGTAGAAATATCGCTTCAGTATGTAGATGATATTTCAGCGCGTATCGTGCCTTTTGCAAACAACATTTATAACCCTGAGCACGGTACACACGTAACAGGATTTAAAACTGCTCTCACAAGACTCCTGAACACTTACGGAAAGAAAAACAATATCATCAAAGAGTCTGATGGGCCTCTCTCAGGAGACGATGTGCTAGAAGGTCTTACTGTTGTTATTTCTGTTAAGCTTGCGGAAATTCAGTTCGAAGGACAAACCAAAGCCAAGCTTGGTTCGACTGAAGCCCAAGGCGCTGTCACTACAGTCTTTGGAGATGCGTTTGGAACATTTATGGAAGAGCACCCAGATGAAGCCAAAGCTATCATCAACAAAGTGCTTCTGGCTCTGCGTGCTCGCAAGGCAGCTAAAGCTGCCAAGGATTCAATCCTTCGAAAAGGCGCGCTAGAGGGTATGACTCTCCCTGGAAAGCTAGCAGATTGCCAAAGCAAAGATGCTTCGGAATCAGAGATATTTATCGTTGAGGGAGACTCTGCGGGTGGTACTGCCAAGATGGGGCGTGACAGACGTACTCAAGCGATATTGCCACTTCGAGGAAAGATTTTGAACGTTGAGCGTGCGCGTCTCGACAAGATGCTTGCATCAAATGAAATCAAAAACCTTGTGATTGCGATGGGAACTTCTATCGGAGATACATTTGATATCGACAAGATGCGTTATCACAAAATAGTGATTGCAACCGATGCGGACGTGGACGGATCACACATCACAACTCTTATACTTACTCTTTTTTACAGATACTTCCGAGCAGTGATTGATGCTGGTTATGTTTATATCGCTCAACCACCACTATATAAAATCAAAAAAGGCAAAGAGTTATTTTATGCTTATACAGATGATGATAAAGAAAAGATTTTGAAGAGTCTCGGTGTTCAGGGAGTAGAGGAGATAGATGACTCAGACCAATCTAGTGATGAGGAGGAAGTAGAAGGTGAGGCTGAAGCCACCTCCGCAGAAGCTTCGGCGAGCCAAGGGAAGAGAGCCCAGAAAATTTCTATTCAGCGTTACAAAGGTCTTGGAGAAATGAACGCAGAAGAACTTTGGGAGACAACTATGGATCCAGCAAGACGCGTGCTCAAGCAGGTGAAAGTAGAAGATGCAGAAGCGGCAAACAAAGTCTTTGATACTTTGATGGGCTCTGAAGTGGCGCCACGAAAAGCCTTCATCCAATCAAATGCTAAGATGGCAAATCTAGATATATAAGTAAAAGGCCCCTTTAAGGGGCCTTTGTTGTTACCTGAATTCAAAAGCATCTTTAGAAAGAGTGAAAAGAGGTGAATTGCCTTTAGGCTCAAGTCTGACAAAACCGGCAAAGAAACTTTGGTCATGGAAACAGTTGTTATTCTTATCTGTATAAGAAAAATAAAGGATGTCTCCCGCTTTCATTTTTAAGGCTTTTTTGATCAAATCATCACCTATGGAAAAAGGAATGTCTTCAGAGGTGAGCTTTCTTTTAAGGACTATCTCCTGGTAGCTTAGCTCAAAGAGAAGCTCATTGCCCAGTTCAAATAATATCTCTGTGTCTCTGAATAATGGTCCACCAAAAGCTTGGCCACATTTTTCACAATAGAATCCTGTGGTAACGATTTGATCTCCCGGAGCGCTATTCTTAGGAATATCGTTATTACAGAATATGCTTTTTTTAGCGAAACTTTCAAGGATTTTACCTCCGCACTTTACGTGGTTTTTGCCAGTAGGTCTGTATGTGTACTTCATAATAAATGTTTTTTAGCAGACTACTCCGTAGCACATAAAAAGTCAAACCCCTCTTTCGAGGGGTTTTTAGCTTATTATTTCAATTCTGCTTTGAGGAGCGCCTTCATTTCTTTCAGATGAAGTTCTTTTTCTTTAGCCAATTTTGTCCAAAAAGCTTTTAGTTCTTTTGATTTTGCTTCTTTTATGTACTGTTTTTTGATTCTCCAAAGACTCTTTGATTCTTGGGTCATTTGAGTCATCAGATTGTATGTGTTGTTGTGTTCCATCACGTACTAAACAAGATCATATTGCTATCTTGTTTTCTATTATTTTAAATCTAATAATAATGCCGGAAGGGTACAAATTATAAGTTTTGTACGTGATTCCATGTTTACATTATAACATATTGACTTACACCGCCTTTCTAGTACCATGAAAGATAAAGTGTAGTTATGTCAAAGGAAAGAATCTTGTTGATTTACCAGCATCTTTTCCTTGATTCGGTGGACGAAAAAACTAGTGAGTTAGCAGGAGATGATGATGACCCCAATCATCCAACCGTGTATCATATTCACGAAGATGATGCCGAATTTTTTATAAAAGAAAACGGCAAATTTACTAAAATATTTTTCACTGGGAATATCTCCGAAGAGCACAAAAAGCTTTTTTCAAGTCCACCCTACAATGGAAAAAAGATGGGCTAACACCCATCTTTTTTATTTATCTTTCCTTGTTTTTATTTCTTCAGATATTCTTGCGATAAATTCATCTAGATTTATTTGCTCTAACTTGAGGTCATTTCTACCTTCTACTGTTACGGTTTTTGCGTCGCGCTCCTTATCCCCAATAACTATTTGGTATGGAACCTTTTCTACTTTTGCTTTGCGAATGCGCTTGCCAAGTCCGTCTGTTGTCCAAGTCTCCGCGCGTACACCTGCATCTTTTAGAGCTTTTGTTATTTCCTTAGCATATTCTTCATGCATTTCTCCGACAGGAAGAACTGCAACTTGGGTAGGAGATATCCAAACAGGGAAGGCCCCAGCGTAGTGTTCGATAAGGAAAGCCATTACTCGCTCTATTGCTCCAATAGAAGATCGGTGAACAACGAGTGGTCGCTTTTTTGTGCCATCCGCAGCGGTGTATTCGAGATTGAATCTCTCTGGCATACAAAAGTCATACTGAACAGTAAAGGCAGTATTGTCTTTTCCTCTTACATCTTTCATTTGGATATCTATCTTTGGTCCATAAAACGCAGCTTCGTTTTCGGCTTCATAAAATTTACATCCACGATTAACAAGTGTCTCTCGTAGAAGCGCTTCACCTTCATCCCAAGCGTTGTCATTTTTATAGTATTTTTTATCGTCTGTTCGATCTCCAAGAGAAAGTCTGTACCAATAGTCTGTGTCGCGCTTCAGACCAAAAACATCCGCTACATATTCGATGAGGTCGAGTGCTTTTGAGACTTCGTCTTGAGCCTGTTTTGGATCTGCACAGATGATGTGTGCGTCAGCTAAACAAAATCCTCTTACGCGCACTAAACCAGATAGTTCACCGGATGCTTCATATCGGTAAAGCTTGGCAAGTTCAGCTATACGCATAGGCAAGTCACGATAACTTTTTGGGCTATCAGAAAATAGTTCAAAGTGGTGAGGGCATGTCATAGGCCGAAGCATGAATTCTTCGTCGTCTATTACAATAGGGGCGTACATACTTTCTTTGTAGTAAGGGTAGTGTCCACTTTTTCGGTACAAGTCTAGCTTGGCGATATCGGGAGTGTTTACATGTAGATAACCCCAGTCTAGTTCTGTATCAACGATAAATCTCTCTAGTTCTCGACGAATAGTAGCCCCTTTTGGAAGCCAGATAGGAAGACCTTGTCCAACAGTTTGAGAAAATGTAAAAAGACCAAGTTCCTTACCGAGTTTGCGGTGATCACGCTTTTCAGCTTCTTCGCGCATATGCAAAAAGCCATCAAGAGAAGCTTTGGACTCAAAAGCGATTCCATATATACGAGTAAGCATTGGATTTTTTTCATTTCCTCTCCAGTACGCACCAGCAACTCGATCTAGTTTGAAACTATCAGGATCTATTGAGCTCAAATCATCGGTGTGACCTCCACGACACAAATCTGTAAAGTCGCCCATGGTATAAAGGGTAATTTTTTCCCTTGGCTCGCCGGAGGCTTCGGAGGCGGCACCTTTTTCTGCGATTTCATTGATAAGTTCTATCTTGAATTCATTGCCTTTGTAATACTCGAGGGCTTCTTCTTTGGAAACTTCTTTGTGAGACACGCTTTTCCAAGAGGGAAGTATTTCACGCATCTTAGCTTCTATTTTTGGTAGGTCATCGCTACTTATATTTTGGGCAAAAGATACATCATAGTAAAAGCCATCCTCAATAGCCGGCCCAAGCGTTAGCTTGGCGTCCGGATAAAGGCTCATAACAGCAGCCCCCAAAAGGTGGGCTAGAGAGTGTCTTGTGTGTTCTATGTTCATAATAAAAACTATACCATTTTGTTTAGGGTTATAAAAGCCTTTATTTACTAGCTTTTCTAGGGTATTGACATTTTATCCGCAATCTGCTATGATGTATATAAGATTCAATACAGCTTAGGTTGTAAAAAATCTTAGAAGCCCTGCCAAGCGCTTCTCAATATATTAAATTTAATTTGGGTTCTTCAACAGAAAGTTAAACAAAATTTTTTCACCACGCCCCGGGACAAAGTACCCGGGGTTAATTTTTTGCAAGATATTTGGCATTTTTTCATATATATAGTATTATGGTTTTCATATGGTAGTACGAATGAGGCACACACGCAGTCACACTGCAAACCGAAGAAGTCATCACGCGCTTAAGAGCCCAGCTCTTTCAAAGGACGCAAGTGGTGAAATGCATATCCGTCACAGAGCAACACTCGGCGGTATGTACAAAGGACGTTCAGTGGGAGGAGATCCTGTAAAAAAGGTTCTCAAGAAACAAGGTAAAAAGTCTGTAGCAAAAAAAGCTCCAGCAAAAAAGAAAGCTGTTAAAAAAGCTAAAAAATAAAAAACTATGGCAAATCGCCACCTTTCAAGATCAATTGTTCTTCAATCATTGTTCGAATGGGATTTCTCTGGAAAGCCCGAAGATTTGAAATCTATCGTTGATAGAAATGTTTTTGAATTTGCTCCAGGACACTCTGACAATGAGTTTATGTATAATCTCGCTGAGACAGTACAGCGCAAGCAAACAGTGATAGATGACATCATCACCAAGGCTGCGCCTGAATGGCCACTTGAAAAAATCGGCAATGTAGATAGAAGTGTGCTTCGCATGGGTCTTGCTGAGCTTATCTTTGGCGACAGAGAACAAGTTCCTCCAAAAGTTGCTATCAATGAAGCTATAGAACTCGCCAAGACTTTTGGTGGAGAAAATAGTGGCAAGTTTGTTAATGGTGTTTTGGGCGCAGTTTATAAAGAGCTCGGTGAACCAGGTAAAGATCAGCAATCAAAACAAAAAGCTAAAAAACCAGGAATTTTTGACGAAGAAGATCTAAGTAAAATTCCTATAAACAAAAAAGCAGGAGCGGTAGTTTATTGTATAAAAGATAATCAGGTATATGTGGCTCTTGTTCATGATGTTTTTGGATATTGGACTTTATCAAAAGGTAGTGTTGAAGGAAGTGAAAGCTTAGAAGAAGGTGCTGCTCGTGAAATAAAAGAAGAAATAGGATTGGATATTGAAGTTCAAGACAAGCTTGGTGAAATAGAATATATGGCATACCACCCAACCGATGGTAAAATCAGAAAACAAGTTACTTTTTTCTTAGGTAAATCAGAGTATAAAGAATTAGTTCTAGAAAAGGGTACAGGTGGTCTGGATAAAGCTTCTTGGTTTAAACCGGAAGAACTTCTTGACTTGACTGTATACGATGATATATTGCCGTTAGTCGCCAAGGCGATTGAGATTATTAATAGTAAGTAATGAACAAGGTAGTAATAAGTAAGGAATAAAGCCCTAGGACAGATTCTTTACTTCTTGTTATCTCTAATCATTATTTTTTACTCCTTACTAAATTTATGAAAGACTTTACTCCATTTGAAAACTCAATAGGTATAAATTTTAAAAACAAAGAAGTTTTGGCTCAAGCCTTTACTCACAGATCTTTTATCAACGAAAATCCAAAATCAGGACTCTCTCACAACGAGCGATTAGAGTTTTTGGGCGATGCGGTACTTGAACTTGTGGTCACAGATCATCTTTTCAAAACTTATCCAGATCACGCAGAAGGTGACCTAACTGCATATCGAAGTGCGCTCGTAAATGCTGTTGTTGCAGCAGAAGTAGCGCAAGCTTTAAACATGAACGAATACCTTCTTCTTTCAAAAGGTGAAAGCAAAGACACAGGCAGAGCCAGACAGACTATTTTGGCCAATGCTTATGAATCATTTATCGGCGCTCTTTATCTCGATCAAGGTTATGAAGTTTGCAATACCTTTATCAAGAAAACTTTGATTCCAAAACTCGGAGATATTATAAACAAAAAGCTTTGGCGCGATCCTAAAAGTCATATTCAAGAAGAAGCTCAAGAGCGTCTCGGCATCACACCTAGTTATGAAGTCTTGGGACAACTCGGACCAGATCACGATAAGTTTTTTACTGTTGGAGTTTTCTTTGGAGATAAAAAGATAGCTGAAGGGAAGGGAAGAAGCAAACAAGAAGCTCAACAAGCTGCCGCTCAAGCAGCACTTGAGAAAAAAGGGTGGTAGCTTGATTGTTTGTTTTTTGTATTGTAGGATGACAAAAAACGTTTGTTAAAACCTAAAACTCTTAATATGAAAAATATTCAAAAGGAAGACAAGGCTTGGATTGTTAGTAACACTAAGCAATATTTTATTGACCAAAACCTTCTTTGGAGTGTAGCAACAAGCATTTTGTTGATCTTTGTACTTATTTTATTTGCAAAAATATTTGGTTTTAGTTTTGAATGGGTATTTTTAAGCCTCTTGCCTCTAAGTTTGGTTTTTGTTGTCAGTCTATTTATTGGGTACAACAGAAAATGGCAATTAAAGTTTTTGAAAGAAACAAAAGACGAAGAGCAAAAGGAAAAAAGTTTGCAAGCCCAAATCGATAAGATACAAAAACAAAGAAAAAGAGCCTTGAAGCTCTATGTTCTTTTGGTAGACTTTAATCAATAAAGAATAAGTCCCCCACGGGGGATTTTTTTATTATAAAAATGGTATAATTTGAGGTAATGCGTCTAAAAGGTATAGAAATAGTTGGCTTTAAATCTTTTGCAAAAAAATCTGCGCTTTCTTTTGACGCCCCAGTTACCGCTGTTGTAGGGCCAAACGGCTCCGGTAAGAGTAATGTTGTAGAAGCCTTTCGTTTTGTTCTCGGAGAACAATCCATGAAAAGTATGCGCGGGAAAAGTGGTGCTGACCTTATCTTTCGTGGTGGAGCAAGTGCTCCCAAACTCTCTCGGGCACATGTATC
This sequence comes from Minisyncoccota bacterium, assembly GCA_035438645.1. Taxonomy (GTDB): domain Bacteria; phylum Patescibacteriota; class Minisyncoccia; order Phycocordibacterales; family UBA9973; genus UBA4124. The sequence goes on along the minus strand of DAORIU010000012.1, from coordinate 5,312 downwards.
TATAACTTTTGATAACTCTGACAAAGTTTTTTCTTTGCCTATTTCGGAAAATGAAAAAGGCGGAGCGCCGGTGCTTTTTGATACTGTCACTTTTACTCGAGAAATATTCGCTGACGGTACTAGTAAATATCTTTTAAATGGTACTGAGATCAGACTCAAGCAAATGGTTGAGCTTCTTTCTTCTGTAAATATCGGAGCTTCTGGGCACCATATTATTTCTCAAGGAGAAGCTGATGGCATACTACGAGCCAACACCAAAGATCGTCGAGAGATTTTGGAAGATGCACTAGGTCTTAAGATTTACCACTATCGTATCAAAGAAAGCGAATCAAAACTTGCCAAAACACAAGAAACTCTAAAAGATGTTCAGTCCTTGCGACGAGAGCTCGCACCACACTTAAACTTTTTGAAAAAACAAGTTGAAAAGATAGAAAAGGGTAAGGTCATTCGTGATGAGCTTCAAGGTGCGCTTTTACGATTTCTTTCTATAGAAAAAGCGCACCTAGCAAAAGAAGATCAAAGGCTCAGAGAAGCTCTTGCTTTTATTGAAAACAAAAAAGCTGACTTAGAAAAAGAGCTTGCAAATTTGCCGAGCCAAAACCAAGTTTCAGAAAATAACTTTGATATTGAAATACAAAAAACAAAAGCTCTGATTTCTGAAAATCTCGAAAAGCGTCGTGAGCTTGAACAAAAGATAGGGCGCTTGGAAGGTAAGATAGAAGCTCACAGATCGCTTTCAAAAAATCAGGGTGTCTCTTCAAACTCTGGTGCTCATATATCTTTTGCTCCCACCGAATACAAACAGATCCTCTCTGACATAGAGTATTTTATTTCTTCAGTTAGAAATGCCAGTAGCATAGAAGCCATTAAAGCTGATTTGGAAAAGATCTCTTTGATCATACAAAAACTAAAAGATAGAAGTCCACAAGAATTAGCAACTACAGAGCAAAATATTGATCTACCAGACATAAGAGAAACTGTTTTGGAACTCGAGGCTTTGCAAAAAGACTTACTAACAATCATTTCTAAAGAACAAGATCTACAAAAATCTCTCCAAACTTTTGAAAACCAAAGAAATGATGCTCTAAGAAATAGCGCAACTAGCACTGAGGCACGCTATAGGCTAACTAGTGAAATAAAGCAATGTGAATCAGAGGTGCAGATACTCGCCGTTTCCAAGAGCGCTTTTATAGAGCGCAAAGAGCGATTTGATGAAGAAATAAAAGAGGCAGGCTTTCTCTTTGGTCCCACATTTTTACACAGCATTCATGTCTCTGATGCTGAGGAGGGTTTGGATATGCATGATCTGAAAAGAAGTATCGATAGGCTCAAGATTAGACTAGAAGAGCACAGTGGTATCGGCAACGATGTTGTTTCAGAATATGAATCAACCAAAGACAGAGATGCCTTCCTAACAAAAGAAATGATAGATATAGAAGCAAGTATCAAAAACTTGGAGACATTGATTATTGACCTCAAAAAAGTTTTGGATGAAAGATTTACAAAAGGTGTAGAAGTTATCAACGAACGCTTTGGCGACTTTTTCAAGACCATGTTTGGTGGGGGAAGTGCATTTCTATCTATCACTCTAGAGAAAAAAAGAAAGAAAAAAGCAGACACTGAGGTTTTGGATGAAGAAGAGCTAGAAGAAAGTTCTGATTCTGAGTTAAGTGAAGGATTTGAGCGTGGTATAGAGGTACATGTAAATCTGCCAAGCAAAAAGGTCAAAGAGTTAGGAATGCTCTCAGGAGGAGAGCGCTCTCTCGTATCTATCGCACTACTTTTTGCGATCTCTCAGGTAAATCCACCACCATTTTTAGTCCTCGACGAAACAGATGCTGCGCTCGATGAAGCCAACTCTCGTCGTTATGGAGATATGGTAGAGAGACTCTCTGAGTATTCTCAGCTCATTGTGGTTACTCACAACCGCGAAACTATGAGTCGCGCAGGGGTCCTTTTTGGAGTGACACTAGGCCCTGATGGTGGTTCCAAACTTCTTTCTATTAAGTTTGATGAAGCGGTAAAGGTGGCGAAATAATATGTTTCATCTAGAGGAAGATAGTATTCGATCAAAAGAAATAGAAAAATTAATTAGGTCTAAAAAAATCACTAAAGACTTAAATCAATTTGCTATTGCGCTAGTTGATCTTAAAGAAAAAGACCCAAAAATTTTTGGTGTAAATCTTGACTTATGGATGTATCCGGCAAGTGTTTATAAAATTTTTATTGGAGCAGAAGTTCTTAGGCAAGTTGAGCAACAAAAGTATAACCTAAAAGATCTTGTTGAAATAAAGTCTCCAAATGATGTCGATAAAGACGCTCGACTTTTTCCTGACACAAGACCTCTTCTAAAATCTGGAGATAAAGTTAGTATTGAGTATTTACTAGAGCTTATGTTAGGTAGAAGTGATAATACTGCTTCAAATTGTCTTATTGATATTGTGGGGCGTGAGAGTATTTCAAAAAATATTATTCAGCCAAATGGTTGGTTTGGATCAGAAGTAACAAGAAAGTTTATTGATAGGGCAAAAGAAGATAAGCCATATCGCTATGTTGAATCAACAAAAACCTGTGTAAGACATGTGGCAGAGTTTTTTTATAAAGTAGATAATGGTCAACTAGTCAGTCCTTTTGTTTCCTCCAAACTAAGGGAGTATATGCTCAAGTGGGAAACTAAGCGACAAGGTTTTTCTATTCCCGAGTACATCGCATATTACCGTAAAGGTGGTTATCTTGAGACCAATCTATACACATCTTTTTATAGAAAATCGGGTTTTGGATTTGATATGGTTAGAGGTCTTGGTAGTCTTATAAAAACGATATTAACTAAAGGATGGGCATTTCTTAGGTATATGCATGACGCAGGAGTTGTAGAAGGAAATAATTCTAGATATGTGGTTGTTGTTTTTACTCTTTCTAAGCAATTAAATCCAAGAAAGTGTTTTCATATGGATAAGTTAGCCAAAGCAGTGTTTGACTATATGGAAACAAGTTCAAAGATTCAATAATAGTTAAGAAATAAACTCATAAGAATTTATACTATTTTTCTGCTATCGCTTAGAAATAGTATAATTTTGGTTAGTTTTTATTAATTAAAGAATCGTTAAATAGGGTATAATCACTCTTATGGAAGAAAACAATAAGTTTACATTAGGATTTATTAGTAGAGTTCTTGGTTTTTCTCGCATTATTAGCTTACTATTAATTGTCTTGGCGGCATATTTACAAAATTATTTTCAAATAAAATCTTTACAAAACAGACGTTTCTACGAAACAGATTTTATTGATACCTTAAGACATATTGCTGAATTCGTTTGGTCTAACATATTCTTCACACTAGTTTTACTGATTATCTCTATTTTAACCATAAAGCTTTCCCGTAATAAAAGGGATAAAAGATCAGGAAAGTTTTTACTAACTGTGATTATTATTTCATTTTTACTATCGGTTATATTTGGCGGATTATTTCTTATGTCATTTAGCCAATAAATATTTTTATGTTAGTAATCTGGCTCAGAATTTGATGAGGGAGTAAAAGTTGCGAAATAAAAAAGAAGGAATTACATCCCCTCTTTAAAAAAATAAACTCAGAACAGTCTTTCGACGTAGAAAGAGGTAATGCTAACGCTATAGGTTCCTCCCCCATCTGGATAACTTTGCATGTCGCAATCATTATAACTTCCGACATGTTCCATTTTAACATCGCTACCTTTAAGTCCCAGAGCTTCTGCTTTTAGTATTGCTTCAGCTAATGACATACCCCATTCGGTAGTTCTACCTGATTGATATGGCCAAAAAGTAGTCTCTTGTTTGCCGAGCTTAAGTTTTACTCTTAGTTTTATATTTTCCATTTAGTCACTAATATTTTACTATTCTTATCAATAAAAAAGCGATCTGTCAAATTAAATGAAGTCCTCAAGGTTGCGAAATAATAAAAAAGCGCTAATATTGAGCTAAATTCCTTAATGTCGACGAGCGCGACTATACCCCTACAAAAAACCTGCCCAGTGTGTTGTGAAGCACTGGGCTTTTTATTTGCAAATGTACTTTTTCGGGTGTATAAATGAGAGAAATTTGAGTACAAAAAAAGCTTATGAAATACATATCTTTATTTTTAAAGAAAATTTGCGGGTTGTTTACTGTCCAAAAAATCAAGATAGCCACTTGCGTTTATCTTTTAGATGGTGATTATGTTCAGATGGCACAACAAAAAGGAAAATTAGTTGGATTTCTTGGTTATGGTGGTAAGGTCAAAAAAGGACAAACTATACGTGGAAATGCCATAGAGGAACTTTGGGAAGAGACTGGTGGCAAGGTAGAACTTCGTATAAACCCTGAAGAAGAAGGAGGTATTTTCAGTAAAGAAGACTTTCTTATTCCTGTGGGGAAAATCGATTTTTATAACGGAGAAAATGTGCCTAAAAATAAGCCGTCTTTTCGAGTCTATTTCTTTGTTTGTAAAAGATACGAGGGTAGAGCTGTTGACACGGTAGAAATGGTAGATCACCAGCTTTTTAACAGGAGAAATCTCCCTTTAGAAAGTTTGGTAAAAGGGGATGAGTTATTTATCCCTAAATTATTAAATGATCAACCACTTGTTGGATCAGTTCGAAGATCTTCTGACTGGGAAGTTATTTCAAACGATTTGAGACCCGCAACGCCCGAAGACCTTGATTTTTAGCCTTAAAATAGGTTAAAAGATCAAGGTCTTTTTTACTGCCAAAAACCCATATTTTACAAGGCAGAAGGGGATATAGGCCAAAAGATTGACTTTAATTTCCCATAGTATATAATAGCCCTTACCTCCCAAAAGGGAGCTGTTTTTTGAAAATTATATAGAGAACGCGAGTTCTCAAAATCTATTTATGTAATTTATTGAGTTTTCAAACAAAAGCAAAAGTTTTTCTTTTGCCTCATTCTGGTTGGCTAATTATTTATAATTGCAACTTATATGAAGAGTTTGATCCTAGCTCAGGATGAACGCTGGCGGCGTGGATAAGGCATGCAAGTCGAACGGACTAGTCCCGTGAACCTTTGAACTGAGTCTCAAGTAGCAATACGAGAGACAAGGCGATTAGTGGATCGGGTTTGCTAGTTAGTGGCAGACGAGGTAGTAATACATAGGTATGTACTCTTAAGTCGTGAATAACGTACCGAAAGGTGCGCTAAGACACGATGGTCCCTCCGGGGTAAAGATTTATCGCTTAAGAAACAGCCTATGAAGTATCAGCTAGATGGTAAGGTAATGGCTTACCATGGCTATGACGCTTAGGGGAGGTGAGAGCCTGACCCCCACCGATGGGACTGAGACA
>DAORIU010000011.1:0-14950 GCA_035438645.1 Minisyncoccota bacterium | reverse complement strand
AAGTCTTCTTGTATCCAGCTAGCTATAACAGCGCTTGGGTTGAAGCCTCGCTTTTGGAGTCTGTCTTTGTATTGTGGTATCGGCACTAGTATTATTTCTTGCCCTTCCTCAGACTGTAAATGCTCGGCAATGATTTCGCTTATAAACTCACTTGCTTTTTTGCTCAAGATTTTAGCTTCTTGGCCTTTGTGTTTGTATTTGAGATTCCAAACGGCAAAGCTAACTAAAGAGTGTCCATAGTTATAAATCCCATAAATTCCATCGTGCTCCGTCTCTTCTGAAAGGGGAACTAGCAAAAGGCATCTTTGGCAAATGGCTTCTCCGGGAGTGCCACAAGAGGCGCATTTGCTACCAAAGAGAAACCTTTGGAACAATTTGTGTATAGTAAAAAGGAGGTTTTTCATTTATAATGTCTCTATATGGATAGTATAACTCTTGGCATCAAAAAATTCTTCTCGTCAATATTTGGCGCTCCTAAAAGCAATATTGCGGTGGGGATAGATATAGGAACTTCTTCTATAAAAGTAGTACAAATAAAAAAAGAAGGTGGTAGAGCAGTGCTTGATACTTATGGAGCTTTGGCTCTGGGTCAATATTCAGAAAGTGGCATGGTAGGCCAAGTGACAAACCTAGATCCTGAAGTCTTGGCCAAGGCCCTCTCTGATGTTTTGGCAGAAACTCACATCACTAGCAAAAACGTTGTGCTCGGACTTCCGTCTGTTTCTTGTATTATTTTTATTTTGCAACTTCCGGCAGAGATAGAAGAGCGTGACTTGGCAACAGTGATACCAAATGAAGCCAAAAAGTTTATCCCAGTTCCTATCACTGATGTTTCGCTCGATTGGTATATTATTCCGCGACGTGAAGATTCAGGCACAGAAGGAAGAGTTTTGGCAGAAAGTGGCGGGGAAGCGCGTATGAGTGTTTTGGTTGTCGCTACCCTTAACGAAACTTTGATCAAATACACTACTCTTATGCAAAAGGCTGATTTGCCAACAAATGCATTAGAGATAGAAGTCTTCTCACATATCCGAAGTGTGCTAACCAGAGAGTTATTCCCCGTGATGATTGTTGATATCGGAGCTTCTAAAACTAAACTCTCTATAGTAGAGCACGGTGTAGTCGAGACATTTAGACTAGTTAACAAAGGTTCTCAAGATATGACGCTCGCTATCGCGCACTCTTTGGAGCTTCCTTTTGATAAGGCTGAGAATATCAAAAAAGAAAACGGTTTGGTGCCTACCCCAGAGCATCCACAAGTCCCTGACCTTATCAAGGTTCATCTTGCTGATATTTTCCAAGAAACAAATGCCACAATACTTGCTTATGAAAAGCGTTATAACAAAAATGTGGGCAAGATCATATTTACTGGTGGGGGAGCTATGACCAAGGGATTGCTTGAATACGCAAAGCAGAGCTTTGGAGCAGACTTGGTAATAGCGGATCCTTTTGCAAAGGTAGACTCACCGGTATTTCTCCAAGCAGTACTGAAAACCACTGGACCAGAATTTTCTGTTGCTTTAGGTTTGGCGCTTAAACAGATTCAGTAACCTATGTGGATCATACTTTCTCTTCTAGCATCACTTTTTTGGGGGCTACTATATGTCTTGAGAGGGCAGATATATAGCAAAATCTCTATCTATACTTCTATATCTATTTCAGCATTTTTTGTTTTTGTTGTGGCTCTGATCATCTCTCTTAGTTCTGGCAACTTTCACAAAGATATTGTGGCTATAGCTTCTTCAAAACAGCTTTTGCTTTATGTCATAAGTGCGATGGCGATACTGCTTTTGGCGGAAATATTTATTGCTTCTTCTATAGTGGCTAAAAATGCAACCTTGGCTGGGCTTATCGAAGTTTCTTATCCTATCTTTATCGCTTTGTTTAGTTATATTTTGTACAAAAACCAAGTTTCTCTCCAAACAATCATCGGCGGAGCTTGTATCTTTATCGGAATTTTTATTGTTTACTATTTTAATAAGTAATCCACTACAAAATACTATACAAATACATAGCAATGGGTGATATACTATAAGCGTATATTATGGAACCAAGTATCCCTACATCTTTTATCCCAAAAAGACCAATAGATCCTGGCACAGAAGTTTCACCAACTCGTAGTAGAAGTGTTGGTCTTCTTTCTCTGATTACTTTTGTTATTGTTGTTGGTACTGGTATTGCATTTGCTGGCGTCTATCTCTACGAAAAACAACTAGTTTCTCAAAAAGCAAAACTGGTACAGTCTATCGGAGAGGCTCGTGATGGTATAGGGACAGAATTTGTCTCTGATATGAAGCGCTTGGATGCGCGTATCTCTGGAGTAAAAGAGCTCATAAATAACCACATAGTAGTCACACCTATTTTTGAGGCTTTGCAGGCAACAACACTTAGATCTATCCAATACAAAGAATTTAGCTACATAATAAAAACAGACCAAATCACAAAAACCAACTCACTAGTAGTTGAACTTGCAGGCTCAGCAAAAAACTATGCAAGTATCGCTCTTCAGTCAGATGCTTTCTCTTCAAACAAACTAATCAAAAACCCAGTTTTTTCAAATTTAACAGTAGACGATAAAACAAGAAATATAAATTTTAAACTTTCTTTTTCTGTAGATATGACAGACCTATCTTATCAGGCGTTTATTGATAGTAAGTCAAATAACATACAACCATAATTATGAGATATATTTATTTAATCATTTTAATAGGAGCCTCTGTCATGGTTTTTAGTGCGCTTATTGGACCAAAATACAAACAAGTCCAAGCTCTCAAAACCGAAATTTCTACTTTCGATACAAGACTCTCTACTGCTGAGGCTTTGAAAGTATCGAGGGAAGATTTGATAGCAAAATACAACAGTATTTCAAAAACAGATCTGGACAATATAAAAGTTCTTCTTCCAGATAGTGTTGATAACATCAGACTTATTATTCAACTTGATGCTCTAGCAACAAAAAACGGTTTGTCATCTCTTCGTGATGTTCAGTACGATACACAAAAAACAGAACAAGCCCCTGTCCAACAAAATGCTGTACAAAAGCCATATGGAGAATTCACAATGTCTTTTAGTACTTCTGGTCCATACAAAAACTTCCTATCTTTTATTTCAGATCTAGAGCAAAACTTGAGATTGGTTGATGTTTCTGAGGTTAAGTTTTCTCAGGGCAACCCAAACTTGGTAGATAGTTTGAGCTACAATATCAAATTAAAAACTTATTGGCTAAAGAAATAATATGAGCAAGAAACTAAAATCAATACTAATATTCGCAATCATACTAGCTGTTGTTTTCTTTGCGTTTAACTTTATCTCAAAAAAGAAACCAAAAACTCTACCTGCTCAAAACAGTCCACTAGCTATAGACAACGGTGGTATTTTGCCATCCGCAATAAACACCAACACAACTGCAAGTGATGAGTTCAGCGTTCTACTCTCTAGTATCAAGCGCATAAATATAGACACTTCACTATTTAACAACAAGGCTTACCAGCTTCTTAGAGACTTTCCTGTTTCTCTAGGCTCTGAGGTAGTAGGGCGTACAAATCCTTTTGCTCCTGTAGGTACTGACTCTGATGGGGCTCCTGTTAGTTTGGTTATTCAGACTGTTCAACCAGGCAAGCTCACTGCTACTAGTGCTGAATTTGGTGCTCAGATTACTCTGCCTGACACCGTGCCTACTAGTGTTGTTTTTGAATATGGAACAACAGATTCTTTCGGAAGCGCAACTGCTCCTATTGTTGTAACAAAAAGCTCTACAACACTTTTCACTATTACAAAACTTAATCCAGATACAAATTATTTTGTTAGGGCTGTGGCCGTAAGAGGGTCAAACTCTATAGTAGGCAATACACTTTCTTTTACTACTAATAAAAAATAAAAATGTTCTTAGATTTTTTACTATCTCAAAACATAATAAATGAATTACAGTACAACAAAGTACTAGCTGAGATTGATTCAAAGTATGAGGGGAACTTAACTCGAGCTCTTTTGGATTTAGGTGTTTCTGAAGATTCTATCACTCAAGCAAAAGCCTCATTTTACAAACTCCCTTACCAAAAAATAACCTCCAGGCAGGTTCCTTATGATGTTTTAAAATATATTCCAGAAGATGCTTCTAGGCACTACAAGTTTACACCTATAGCTTTTTCAGACGGAGTTCTATCTGTTGGAGTTACTGAACCAGAAAATATGGAAAGTATGAATGCTCTTCAGTTCATGTCTGTAAAGATAGGTCTTCCCTTCAAGGTTTTTTTGATTTCTTTTAGTGATTTTATTTCTGTTGTAGAGAACTACAAAGCATTTTCTCAAGAAGTAGATAAAGCAGTAGGGGAGCTAAATTCTGAGCTTGAAAATGAACTAAAGCTTGATAATAAAAATCCCACTACCACAGAAAAAAAAGAAGGTTTAGATCAATCAAAAATAATAGAAGATGCGCCCATCATTAAAATCGTAGCCGTTATCATCAACAACGCTGTTGAGGGAAATGCATCTGATATTCACATAGAAAACAATGGAGAAAAAGTAAACGTCAGGTATCGTGTTGATGGGACACTTCATACTTCTTTGGTTTTACCTCTTAGTTCCTTCGATGGAATAGTTGCCAGAGTGAAAATATTGGCAAAATTAAGACTTGATGAAAAGAGAAAGCCTCAGGACGGTAGCTTCTCTACGGTTATCGATAAAAGAAAAATAGAGTTTCGAGTCTCCACTTTCCCTGCCTATTATGGTGAAAAAGTCGTAATGCGTATTTTGGATTCAGAAAAGGGTATAAAAAGCTTAGAGGATTTGGATTTTACCCCAGAGAATCTTCAGATGATCCGGGATGCAATAACTCGCCCTTATGGTCTTATCCTCATATCTGGACCAACAGGATCTGGTAAAAGTACAACTTTGTACTCTATGCTAAATGAGGTAGATAAAGAAGGCTCAAATGTTGTCTCGCTTGAAGATCCTGTCGAGTACCAAATAAAAGGCGTTACTCAATCTCAAGTTATGCCTGAAATAGGTTATACATTTGCTTCTGGTCTTCGTTCTATATTGAGACAGGACCCAAACATCATCATGGTGGGAGAGATTCGAGATAAAGAAACAGCTCAGCTAGCAATCCAAGCAGCGCTAACTGGTCACTTGGTGCTGTCAACTATCCACACCAACAGTGCTATAGGTATAGTTCCTCGGTTGGTAGATATGGGAGTTGATCCTTATCTTATTGCTCCTACACTTATTTTAGCTATGGCTCAGAGATTGGTAAGAAAGGTTATACCAGAAGCTAGAGAAAAAAAGCCAATGGACGATATAACAAAAGAAATGATAAACAAACAATTCTCTGACCTTGATCCAAAGTATAGGGAAAAAATTTCAATACCAGATTATACATTTGATGTAAAACCAACAAAAGATTCGCCATCAGGATTAAGAGGGCGAGTTGCTATCTTTGAAATGTTTAAAATCGATAGAGATATTCAAGAGCTGATCCTGAAAAACCCAGTAGAACCAGAGTTATATAAGCTCTGTAGAGGTAAGGGGATGCTTACGCTAAAAGAGGATGCTCTCATCAAGGCGTTAAATGGTGACATTATGATACAGGAAGTCTATACTTTTAATTAGTAAGATGTATAATCAATATAATAGATATGGATAAAGAACAAAAAAAGAAAATACTTATTGTTGATGACGATTCTTTTTTGCTGGATATGTATTCGCTTCGCTTTAGTCAGGCAGACTTTGATGTTGAAACAGCGATGAATGCTGACGAGGTTTTACAAAAACTAAGAGCAGGTCTTGTTCCAGATGTTTGTTTGTTTGATGTTGTTATGCCGGGTAAAGATGGATTTGAAATGCTTGAATCAATAAACCAAGAAAATCTAATACCAAAAACTATAAAAATTTATCTATCAAACTTAGGCCAAGAGCAAGACATAGCCAGAGGAAAAAGTCTTGGCGCAGCTAGCTATATAGTTAAGGCAAATAGTACTCCAAGTGAGGTGGTTGAGCACGTAAATAAAGTTTTAAAAGAACATGGAATATAAAGAATTATTTGAACAATTAGTCGAGACTCTTATTAACGAAAATGGTTCAGACCTGCACCTTTCAGCTGGTCGTTTCCCGGCGGTTAGAGTAAACGGAGAGTTAACTTTTCTTCTTTCAAGAAAAGAGATTTCTCAAGAAGATATGGTAAATATCTTAAAGAATATTCTTTCCGAAGAAAATTTTGCTAGATTTCAAAAAGAAAAAAATTTAGATTTTTCTTATGAATATAAAGAAACAACAAGACTCAGAGGCAATGCCTTTGTTCAACAGGGTAAATACGTTATTGTTTTGCGACTTGTTCCACATGTTAAAACTCTAAAAGAATTAAATCTCCCAGAGTCCTTAGCAGAGTTTGCTAGAAAAAGACAAGGATTTTTCTTGGTTGTTGGGCCTGTTGGCCAAGGTAAAAGTGCTACTATGGCCGCTATGGTTTCTTTGATAAACGAAGAGCGACAAGCTCACATCTTAACTATTGAAGATCCTGTAGAGTATGTTTATGAACAAAAAAAGTCTCTAATAGATCAAAGGGAGGTAGGTATTGATGCTGAAGACTTCGCTGATGCTCTAAAGAGCGCCTTTAGACAAGATGTAAATGTTATTTTGATAGGTGAGATGAGAAATACAGAAACTATAGGTACCGCAGTTACCGCTGCTGAAACTGGACACTTGGTACTTTCTACTTTACACACAAACACAGCTTCTCAGACAATAGATCGTATCATCGACTCTTTCCCAGCTGAACAACAAGATCAGATACGTATACAGCTAGCGTCATCTTTGATCGGAGTTTTCTCTCAAAGACTCGTACCTAGAATCTCAGGCGGTAGAATCCCAGCTTATGAGCTTATGATTAATAACAACGCCGTCTCTAACCTTATTAGAGAAAAAAGAACACACGAAATAGATACTGTTATTGAGACTGGTTTTGAACAAGGAATGGTGGATATGAACAGGTGCTTGGTAGAGCTTGTTCGCTCAGGTGAGATAACAGTTGAAAATGCATTTGCTTATTCTACAAACCCAAAAAATCTTGAGAGATTGTTATAAAATATTATGAATTTTAGATACACAGCAGTCACAGACAAAGGAGAAAAAAGAGAAGGCGTCATTGAGGCCGTCAATCGAGAACTTGCTATTTCTGGGCTTCAACGTCGAGGTCTTATCGTTACCTCTGTTAAAACAGAACAAGAATCAAAGAAGTGGTTTGAGATTACTTTGTTTGAAAAAGTCCCAATGAAAGAGGTCGTTATCCTCTCTAGACAAATGTCTACATTGTTTGAAGCTCAAGTTTCAGCACTAAAAGCTTTCAGTCTTTTGGCAGGTAATACCGAAAATAAATTACTAGCTAGCAAAATGAATCAAATAGTCTCTGATTTACAAGCTGGCTCTTCTATTGCTGGGGCTTTATCAAAACACAGCGATGTTTTTTCTGATTTTTATGTAAACATGGTTCGTGCAGGGGAAGAATCAGGTAAATTAACCCAAGTCTTCACATTTTTGGCTGATTATCTAGATAGACAATACGCCCTAACTTCAAAAACAAAGCACGCCCTAGTTTATCCTGCCTTTGTGATCGGCATATTTATAGTTGTTATGGTCTTAATGTTTACAGTTGTGGTGCCAAAACTCTCGGCTATTATCTTAGAGAGCGGTCAAGAAATTCCTTTTTATACAAAGATAGTTCTTTGGATTAGTGATTTTCTGGTTCGTTACGGGATATTTTTGCTGATTTTTGTTTTGCTCGGATTTGGATATATCTTTAGGCTTGCTAGATCAAAAAAGGGAAAGGCCTTAATGGATGAAACAAAACTAAATGTCCCTATATTAGGTAACCTTTTTAGAAAAGTATACTTGGCTCGTATTGCTGACAATATGGATACAATGCTCTCAGCCGGGATACCTATAGTTAGAGCTATTGAAATAACAGGAAATGTTGTTGGTAATAAACGTTATCAAGAAATACTAAAACAAGCTATGGAATCAGTTAAGGCCGGTAAGAGCTTTTCTCAGTCTATAGAAATTCATAAAGAAATACCAAAGATAATGCCTCAAATTATAAGAGTTGGTGAAGAAACTGGTTCTATGGGGCAAATTCTAAAGATGTTGGCCAAGTTTTATAAAAGAGAAGTTGATGAAGCTGTAGATACTTTGGTAGGGCTTATCGAACCTTTTATGATTATCAGCTTAGGTCTCGGTGTTGGGCTTCTCTTGGTTTCTGTTTTGGTACCTATTTACAATATAGCTGGGGGTATTCAATAATATTTCTCCACTTGCATTTTTTACTAGCTCTCATGGTATAATTATTACAATTACAAAGATATTTGTAATAATCGATTATTAAAAATTTTAATATATTAACGTTAATAAAATTAGTATGAAAAAGAATTCTTCACGCGGTTTCACTCTTATTGAACTTTTGGTGGTTATCGCAATTATTGGTATCCTAGCTTCTGTTGTTTTGGCTTCTCTAAACTCAGCTCGAACAAAAGGTGCTGATGCTGCTATCAAAAGTGGTATGGCAAACTCTAGAGCACAAGCTGAGATTTATTATGATACAAACGGTAACTACACATCAGTTTGTACAGGTACAGGTGGCATCAGTTCTATCCTAGCTGCTGCTGCTACAACTGCAGGTATCGCTACAGTTTCTAACGATGCTATTGCTTCTGCAACAGTTGCTGCTTGTAATGACGCAGCAGGTGCTTGGGCAGCTGAAATCCCACTTAAGACTTCAGGTGCTGGTTACTACTGTGTTGACTCTACAGGAGCTTCACAAACAAACGCTACTGTTCAACTAAGTGCTACTACAACAACAGCTTGTTAATATCTGCTGTTTAGCAAAAGGCCCGCTTTGGCGGGTTTTTTGTTTGGCCAAAAACATCATCATGGTACAATATAAGTATGATTTTTTTACCAATTTTTATTTTTGGACTAGGCTTGATTATTGGTAGTTTTCTCAATGTTGTTATTTTGAGATTAAACACTGGCTGGAGTATCGTCTCTGGACGTAGTAGATGTGATCGCTGTAACAAAAATCTTTCTTGGTATGAGCTTATCCCAGTATTCTCTTTTTTGGGACTAAGAGGGAAGTGTAAGGAATGTAGGGCACCAATATCTTTTCAGAACCCTGTTATAGAACTAACAACAGCTATAGTATTTGTAGTTTTGTACACCAAAATATTTTTAGCTAATGGTTTTGGTTTGTTTTCTTTGATATCTTTTTTAGGTAGTGCAGTACTCGCTTCTCTCCTTATTGTTATTTTGGTTTATGACTTTAAACATAAAATAATCCCAGATAAGATAGTTTACCCTTTTATTATTTTTGCTCTGATTTCAATCTTCTGGAAAGCTATTTTTATCCCCAACTTTTCTTTTATCCCATTTTTAATTGCGGGACCTGTTTTGGCATCTCCTTTTTTCTTTATTTGGCTTTTTTCCAAAGGCTCCGCTATGGGATTTGGAGATGTTAAGCTTGGCCTTGGAATGGGGTTTATTCTCGGCTTGAGTGCTTCTTTGGCAACATTTTTACTTTCTTTTTGGATCGGAGCTGTTGCTGGACTTTTCTTGATAGCTCTTTCTCGAGCTAGTTTAAAAACCCAAGTCCCTTTTGCTCCTTTTATGATTTTGGCGTTTTTTATAGTTACGACATGGGGTGTGACTATATCTAGCCTTTTCCCAATATGGTAAAAAATATTTTTTCAAAACAAAAAGTTCTACAAGCAATGTTTTTGACTAAAAAGCAAGCAGGAGTAACCCTGATAGAACTAATGGTTGTTTTAGGTATAGTTGCTCTTGTTTCTAGCGTTTTGCTTTTTAATTACTCAGATTTTAGTACCAACATCTCAATAAGAAATCTCTCTCAAGAAGTCGCTCTTGCTATTCGTAAGTCTCAAACTTATGCAACTAGTGTTCAAGGTGTCAGTCTCTCTGGAGGGGATAGGAGTTACCCGTCTTACGGTATAGTTTTCTCTTTGGAGGCAAATTCATCTCCTTATTTACCAACATCAAAAAGGTTTATTTCTTTTGCGGATATACCAGCAACAGGAGAGAGTCTTCCAAATAAAATCTATGACTCAGCTGGGAGTGAGTGTGGCAATGTAGCTTATATGAGTGAATGTTTAGAGTCTATTAGTATTACTAGTGCTGACACCTTATTTGCAATAGAAACAGATGCTACGGGTCGAATCTCCTCTGGTACTGTTTCTATAACTTTCAGAAGACCAAGTCCGGATGCAATAATTTGCTTTATTCCTTCTGGTGAATCAGCATGTTTACCTGATACAATTTCTTATGTTAGTTTATATTTTAAATCAGCCAAGGACTTGGTTAGAAAAGTCTCTGTTTGGAATACTGGGCAAATAAATGTAGAGTAATTATGAATACTTATAATAAAAAACCAAACAAAAATCAGAAAGGTTTCACCTTGGTAGAACTCATGGTTTCTTTGTCGATATTTATTATTGTCGTACTTGCCGCTGTTGGGTCTCTCTATACAGTCAATAATGCCTCTAGAAAGGTCCAGGCTATGCGCAGTGTGTTGGATAATCTCAATTTTGCTATTGAGTCTTTATCAAGATCAATCAGAACCTCAAACTCAGTTGTTTGTGGGGGCTCTCTAAATGTCTCTGGTGACCCAAACTGTACTTTTTCAGATCAAAACCAATCCTCAATGCTTCTGGTAGACTCTACAATAGGGGTAGATACTTTGGTTGAGTATAGGCTTGGTTTTTATCCAAACGGCAATGGTGCTATCCAAAAAAGAAATCAAGAGTCTGGAGTTTGGACTAACTGGGTTTCTCTAACTTCACCAGAGATAGATATTGAAAAACTTATTTTTTATGTAGAAGGTGCTAGTTCAAGCGACTCAGCTCAAACTAGTGTCTCTGTTTTTGTAAAAGGATCTGCCACAACAGGAGATTCTGTTGCTCCGTTTTCAATACAAACTTATTTATCTCAAAGAACCACAGAATAATTATGAAAAATACAAACTTACAAAAAAACGGTTTTACTTTGGTTGAGACATTAGTTGCGGTGTTGATACTAACTCTTTCTATAGGAGGGCTGTTGTCCTTGGCCGCAGGAGGTTTTTTCTCTGTTAGATACTCACGCAATCAAATAATTGCAAATAGTTTATTACAAGAATCTATAGAATACGTTAGAAATACTAGAGATACATCTTTTTTACAAGGCAGAGGGTGGGATGGTTGGAAGGACTCCCTCAATGTTGATGGATCTGGCAACCCAACAGGAGGAACTACAGATGGGTGCTTTAGTAGTTCAGGATGTATTGTTGACCCATATACTTCTGGTAATAAAATAAAGGCTTGCTCTGGTACTTGCCCAAATATTTTATATTATCCAGACAATAACTTCTATGGTTATAGTAGCTCTTATCCGTTTACCGTTATAACCCCAGCATACGAAACTTCTTTTATTAGAACTATCAAACTAGCC
The DNA here is from genome assembly GCA_035438645.1 of Minisyncoccota bacterium. GTDB lineage: Bacteria > Patescibacteriota > Minisyncoccia > Phycocordibacterales > UBA9973 > UBA4124. The sequence continues at coordinate 3,466 of DAORIU010000011.1, read as the reverse complement.
CCTTCAAGTACTACTGATGATCAGATTGTTGTTACAGCTAGTATTTCTTGGCTAAATGGTACAAACACTAAAACTATTACTCAAAAGGATTTGATAACAAACTGGACACCATAATGAATAACCAAAAAAAACAACAAAATACTTCTGGATTCGCTATGCTTTTTACTGTGCTTATTATAAGTTTGATACTTTCTATCTCTTTGGGAATATCAAACATTACCCTCAAGCAAACAATACTATCTTCTCTTGCAAAAGATTCTCAGATTGCGTTTTATCAAGCTGATGCTGCCATAGAATGTGGAATGTATTACGATACAAACAACACATTTCCTTTGGGGACAGCTATATCAGGGGCAATCCCTCAAATAACCTGTGGTAATAACACTTTTGATATTGACTACGGTGTTAGCTATGATGACTATTTTGTCTTTAAACAAACAGCAGCCTCAACAGCCGAACCTTGTTCAACTGTTGTCTTTGACAAGGTAACCAATGCTGTAACTGAAGAGAGTATAGTCAAAGGTATAGGCTATAGTGTTTGTGGCGAAAGTCCTAGACAGGTACAAAGAGCACTGCAGGTAACTTATGGTAAGTAGGTTTGTATTTTAGATGAACAAAAAAGACGTAGAAATAAGAATAAAAAATCTTCGGAAAGAGATTGAAAGGCACGCCAAGGATTATTATGAAAATGATAATCCGACAATTAGCGACCAAGCATACGACTCTTTGGTTAGAGAACTTAAACTTTTAGACAAAGAAAACCCAGAATCAGCAGATCCGAATTTTATTATTTACCGTGTTGGAGGAAAGCCCCTTCCATATTTTCAAAAGAAAAATCATTCCATTAGAATGCTCTCACTGAACGACTGTTTTTCTTTCTCTGAGCTTTGGGATTGGCAAAAAAGAATACAAAAACTAGCACCTAAAGAAAATTTTGAGTATTTCGCCGAACTCAAAATGGACGGCCTTGCTTGCTCTCTTATTTATAAAGATGGCATTTTGGAAAGTGCTATTACTCGCGGTGATGGGGAGGTAGGGGAAGATATTACACAAAATGTAAAAACAATATCTTCTGTTCCGATAGTCTTAAAGCACAAAGACAAAGGCATAACCGAAATTCGTGGAGAGATAGTCATGGCAAAAAGAACTCTCACAAGTCTCAACAAAAAGTACGCCAAAGAAGGCAAGGCTCTTCTTGCCAACACTCGTAACGCTGCCGCTGGTTCTGTAAGACAGCTCGATCCTCGTTTGACTGCTGAGAGAAGTTTGGACTTTTTTGCTTGGGACATCGCTCAAAGCTCCAAAGACTTTTCTTCTCATAGCGATGAACATAAATACTTGGTTGATCTCGGTTTTCCAGTTGCTCCATTTGAAAAGGTTTGTAAGAGCTTGGAGGAGATAGAAAAAACTATTTTGGAAATAGAAGATAAAAGAGGTAGCTTGGATTATGGAACTGATGGAGTGGTGGTACAAGTCAATCAGCTTTCCCTCCACAATACTCTAGGTGTTGTCGGTAAAGCCCCAAGATACGCTATCGCTTATAAATATCCAGCAGAACAAGCAACAACAACAGTGACCAACATTTCTGTTCAAGTCGGACGTACAGGAGTGCTCACTCCACTGGCGCATTTTGTCCCGACAAAAGTGGCAGGTTCAACTGTTTCCAAAGCCACTCTTCACAACATAGATCAAATACGTAGACTCGATGTGCGTGTCGGTGACACAGTCATCATTCAAAAAGCAGGAGATGTGATACCTGAAGTTGTAGAAGTACTAAAGAACCTCCGGCCAAATAAAACAATAGAGTTTGAAATGCCAAAGGTTTGCCCTGAGTGTGGTGAAGAAGTTGAGCAAAGAAAAGGTATAACAGGTGAAGACAGTGTCGGGTATTTTTGTACAAATGTGCAGTGTCCCGCTAAACAAACCAAAAACCTCATTCACTTTGTCAAGGTACTCGAGATATACGAAGTTGGCCCAAAGATAGTAGAGCGTCTACAAGAGGAAGGGTTAATAACTGACGCCGCAGACCTATTTTCTTTGGAAGAATCTGACTTGGCAGGACTTGAACGTTTCGGAGAAAAAAGTGCAGAAAATATAATTAGAGAAATACAGTCCAAGAAAAACCCGCCTCTCGATAAGTTCATTAGTAGTTTGGGAATAGTCCATGTAGGGGAGCAGACCGCTCGAGACTTGGCACTACACTTCAAAACCTTTGAAAAGTTTTGGAATGCTTCCAAAGAAGATTTGGATACCATAGAGAACATTGGTCCGGCAGTTATAGAGAGTATCGCAAGTTATACAAAAAGTAAGTTTGGTAACCACTTTATCAAAAAGCTCTTTGACAGAGGTGTTAAGCCAGTTTCTGTTCAAATAAAAAAAGGCGGAGTTTTCGAAGGCAAGACCTTTGTGCTCACTGGTACGCTTGAGACTATATCTAGAGAAGAAGCCAAGAAAATTATTCAAAATAATGGTGGCAAGGTAGCAAGTAGTGTGTCAGCAAAGACTGACTTTGTGCTAGCAGGAGAGAATGCAGGGAGCAAACTTGCAGAGGCAGAGAAGCTAAAAATAAAAATCCTCTCAGAGGAGGATTTTAAAAAAATGCTGAAATAAAATACTAATTTTAATTTTTAATATAGTATTGAGTAGCCTCAACTTCACCCTGTTTGTTTAGGGTAAGATTTGTGAACATGGTATTTTTTTCAGGAGAAACAATTTGGATTTCAATACCAGGGAAATTTCTTTTTAGAGGAAGAATGTAGTGCCTTAAAGAGTTCTTGTAAAAAAATTTATTTTTTGGAGAATCTATTTTCCCTCCACCTAAAATAATTAAATAAGGTTTACCACTTGGTACATCCTGAGGAACTCTTTTTAAAATTTCTTTAGAGACTGATTTAATATAATCTCTTTTTCCTGGAGGTAAATGAAGAGCTGTAACACTATAAATTACAGCAGATCCTAATATAGATTCCCAGAAAATAAATACGCCGAGGCACCGAGCACAACGAGGGATGATCATGGGGTCTATGTCCCATTTGTTTTGACTTGAATGTTGAGTAACCCATCTCGGGTAACCTGTCTTTTTTGAAAGAGGAACAGCTATCATTTTTAAAGCGTTTTTTATTTTATACTATAGGTGTTACGTTAAGTCAATTTTTTGAAAACATCTTTAAATCTGGTATATTTAACCCATGATTGACTCAAAAACTATAGACAACCTGGCTCGTTTGGCGAGACTTTCTATTCCAGAAGAAGAAAAAGAGACCTTGGTAAAAGACATCAACAACATGGTCGAATTTATCGATGTTGTCCAAAAAGTATCTTTGCCAAATCAAGGCGAGATGAAGTTTAAGCAAAAAAACGTAGCTCGCTCAGATGAAGTTGCGCCTATAGATAGTGCTTATGATTTGGTTGAGGCTGCGCCACTACACAAAGATGGCTTTGTACAAGTACCAAAAGTAATAGGAGA
>DAORIU010000010.1:0-16652 GCA_035438645.1 Minisyncoccota bacterium | reverse complement strand
GGGAGCCAGATACACTTACTCACCAAGATACATAGAAGATACACTGAAATAATCCTTGTACAGAAATGTGTTTGAAGAAGTGTATGTTTGTGTATGAAAAAGCCTCACGGTTAAGTGAGACTTAAGAAACTTTTTCAGTATGAATGTATTATTTCTGCCATTTTAGAGACTTTTGAAAAGCTCAAAATATCAGAGCCATAATTTTCATCGACTTTTTCAATTAGCGATGTGGCTACCAGAAAGTCTGTGACACCTTCCTGAAGATACATTTGGACATTTTCTTCTGTTACTCCACTTGCGATACCAAGGCGCTTGTCTGCTGGCAAATAAGAACGTATTTCACGAATCTTTTTTATGTCAGCTTCTATACCTGTAGCGTCTCCACTTGTTGTTGGAACATCCGCAATAGCAGAAACCTTATCACAATGTTCTTTCAAGGCACTGCCTGTAAGGTGAACATTCTTAGAATACTTGAAAGCCAGACCAAGAAAAAACTCTGTTTTAGATAGTTTCGATTTATCAATTTTTAAGGCCGAACTGCTATCAGTTTGATACAAATCAGGTTGAACAGTATATATCCTTGGCACAAGTGTTTCAGGTGCTACTAAAAAATTAACACCTACAGAGAAGTTCGGCATTTTTCCTTTCAGCATTTCCAAGTACAGAAATTGATCTTCTGTCGTTGCTTTTTTGTTACCTTTTGCATAGTCTGGGATTAAGAACACCCCATCTACACCTGCTTGCCTTGTTAATTCAGCTTCACCAAACGCATGAAGTAATCCGTTGGTTATTGTATGTATAACCACAAAAAAGCGTCTTTTGGGTAATTTTTCCATATTTTTTTATTTAAAAGATGATTGTTTTTTAAACTTTACTCTATACTACTACTTTGTCAAACTTATTCGAATATCACTTCGACAAGCTCATCCCAAGTTGCCCCTCCACCAAGGCTACGGCAGCACACAGTCGGAGCACTTTTTTGAAGCTTTCCGCCAGCTGGCGGATTGTAATGGTTATTTTAGGTACCTTTCTAGAAATTCGAACCTAAATAAAAAATAAAACCCCGCAAATGCGGGGCTAGCTCTTTAGCTTATTCTATGTGAATGAGGAAAGAAAACATCTCTGAAAAATTCAATATCCTCTCTTTCCATTGGCCAAGTTGTATCCAACCAATCAACACTTAAAAGTGTGTCAAAATTCCTACAACTCCCCAATCCAATGTACTTATCACTGTACTCAACTTTAAAGTCAAAGTTTGTATCAGTAATCTTAAAAGATTTTAAACAATCTCTTACGGTATCCACGCAGGACTGTGTTAGCTCATCTTTTTTTTGTTCATCCATTTCAGAAATGGAACGAGCTTTCCCAAAAGATAACCACACGGCCTTACCGTCAGGAAGATTTGTTGAAATTTTAAAGTTAAGAATTCCATGACCATTCATTACTTTCCAAATGTACAACTTATTTTCTTTTTTCATTGTGCTTGCTCTTTGGTAACCCAGTCTGCTCCTCTGGGGTTTTGTTTAGTTTAATTATAGCAGATTTTATAAATATTGTCAACATAGTATATCCTTATTTTATAAGGCTTTAACCCCCTCTTTCTATATCAAGCATGTTCGAACATCGTCCCAGGTTACCGCTACGCTATCGCTAGACGGTATACATCGGAGCACTTTTTTGAAGCTTTTCGCCTCCGTCGGCTGACGGATGGCGGATTGTAATGGTTATTTTTGACACCTTTTTAGAAGTTCAAACCTATGATATCTTTTAGAAATGCAAAACAATATTTCAGCAGTTCTTTTTGACTACGGAGGAGTGATCGAACTTTCCGATTTTGATTTGATAAATGGAATAGTTGAAATACTTGGTATCACTAGAGAGAAATGGGGCGATGTTTACTATACCCATAATCACCTAACAAATGTAGAGGGTAAATCATGGAAAGAGGTTGCATTAATAGTCGCAGAGAAATTAGGTGCAACAGAAGATCAACTAAAGGCTATATCTACTTTGACCGAAGAGGTAAACAGTAAAAAGAAAGTGAACGTGGAACTTGTTGAGATAATAAGAAAATTGAGAAGTTTAGGACTTAAAACAGCTGTTATAAGTAACTATACATCTATCTTACGACAGAAAATTATTGAGCAAGATATACATAACGCATTTGATGAAATAATAATTTCCAGTGAAGAAGGTTACCAGAAGCCTAATCCAAAACTATTTGAGGTGGCATATAAAAAGCTGGGAGTTACAGCTTCCGAGACCGTCTTTATAGATGACTCCCCTAGTTCTCTTAAATCAGCAACTGAACTAGGTTATACACCTGTTTTATATACAGATAATGAAAGCTTGAGAAAGGCACTCTCTACACTACTCAATATCTCTCTCTAAAAGAGCCTTTCGAACATCACTTCGACAAGTTCACAGTGAGCTTGCCGAACTGCTCAGTGTAAACTCCGCCAAACTTTGTATGCACAAACTTTAAGCGGGCAGGCAGTCCCAAGTTCGGAGTAAAAAAATAAAACCACGACTTTCGTCATGGTTTTTCATAGAAAATGAACTTTTTTATATGCCCAACGTTTTCTGTCATCTATCGAGGTGTTGTGCGAGTACCCCGTCCTGTATTAATTCTTACTTTCGAATCTGCCTTTAGGTATTTTTCTGCTACGAGCAATACTACAAAGTAAGTCGTAGCCCTCCTGCCAAGTTTTCATTTCAACAACAGGAATAGAAAATATATTATCAGTAGCCTGGAGACCCATCATTACAAGAGAGCGGTTTACAACAGGCTTCAATCTCTCTTCATCAGGAGTAGAGTAGCTTGCAAGAAACTCTAGCCTTGAAGTTCCATCGCATAAAAATATTACGGAGAGCCAAAACCAGGTATCCTCATTTACATCTAAGTACTCGTATGTGGCCGTAAAGGCAGTCTCCGCCCTATCTTCATCATCCATTGGTAATCCGTCTTGCCAATAGTGTTTATTAGGTAAAGGAATTTCTTTTACAGCTTCTTTCCATTTTTCCAGCTCTTGCTGGTTGTTTTCAACGGTAAAATCAAATGATTGCTTTGTAACAGGTTGCATAATATTTTATTTTAAATGTTTAAAGAACAATTTCTCAACAAAATCTCAAGGTAGACTTCAGATTTTGATAAAGAAAGGAAGAAAGTTCTTCCTTAATATTTCTCACATTTAATGCGACCAGGGACGAGTTAGAAAGTATTTTCAACTCGGTTTGTTTGGATTTTTCCAAGAGAAGTAGAATCAAATACGCAAGAATTCTTCTAATTTCTGTTGTGCGGGTTTATTTTTATGCTTTTGATATAAACGGATTTTTAATTCTTCCATTCTAATAAAAAGACATAATTCGCAATTGCACCACTCTAAAAGTGTTCCTGTATTTGAATCATCAAATTGGGAATATATTTCTTCAAACCATATTTCTTGGTTTTCGATAATGATATTCCTTAGGTTCTGCTTTTCTTGGGTTCTTGAATATTTTTGCATGGTTTAAGTTTTTGTTTTCACAAAACCTAGCCTAATGCATCAAATTCTTTTTTCATTTAATCTGGTTTTATGGTTTACCAAAACCTCCGTAAGGGCCTTTGGAAAACCATAAAACTGCCTTAAGGAACTGAATAGATGATAGCATATATCTGGCTATTTGTCAATAGTATAAAATGCTTTATTTATAAGGCTATATTCCCCTCTTTTTGTATTAAGCAGGTTCGAACATCCCACCAAACTTTGTATGCGCAAACTTTATGCGGGCAGGCAGTCCCAAGTTCGCCTGCCTGCGCAGTCAGAGAGCAATTTTTTGAAGCTTTCCGCCTCCGTCGGCTGACGGATGGCGGATTGTAATGGTTATTTTTGACACCTTTCTAGTAGTTCGAAGCTAAATAAAAAAGCATCCCTTAAATTAGGATGCTTTAAAAAAGAAAAATATTATCGAATCATTTTTCCATCAGCAGGCGGATCCGATTCTTGGTCCAGCCACTTTTCAGTGCTGAATTCGATGGTAATATTCCTGTCTTTCCAGTTAAAAAGGTCGGGGTAAATGACTGGCGTTGGGCAGTAATTTTCATCCCAGTACCATGCTTCAAGAATTATACCTTGTATTGATTCTCCAGGAATAAACTTTTCTTCATTAACCTGAATCTTGAATGCAATATACGGAGGGCATCCATCTGTGATAAGTTCGATAGTTCCATTTTTCCAGAGCTGCTCATCAGATTTGAAAAACTCAATAGAACTTTCTTTATTAAGTTTTTCTGCCATTTCTGTGGCCTGATTAAATATATGCATATGTTTAAGCTTTATGGTTTACCAGAAACTCTACGGAGAGGTTCTGGAAAACCATAAAACTAACTCAAAGAACTATATAGAAATAATATAACATAATTAACTATTTGTCAACAATAATAACCCCCTTATTTATAAGGCTGTAATCCCCTCTTTCTGAATCAGACAACTTCGAACATCGTCCCAAGTTCGGAGCAAGATACATTTAGTCACCAAGATACATAAAAGATACACTGAAATAATCCTTATGCAGAAATGTGTTTGAAGCGGGTGTATGTTTGTGCAATAAAAAAGCCCCTCCGTATGGAGAGACTTTAAATAAGTTTACATACCTACACAAATTGAAGTTTCTCCAAAACTTTTAAATAGTATTGGGGGCGAACTTTTGCAAGTGTTGGCATAACATGTCCGAGTAGGTCATTAATATTTTGGTATGGAGATTCTTCTTGTGGAATCTTGTACCCAGTAAAGATCTGATCAAACTGATCATCAGAGATCGTTAAATCAGCGGCTTGATCCCGCAGCTTTTCAAGCGATGGGAATGTCATTGTTTTTCTGACCTCTTCAATGTATTGCCATCTTTTTCTGGTTTTTCTTCGTTCAGATTTCTTTCTTAGTTCCCAGAAATATTTCATGTGCCAAGGTTGGATTTCCTGTGGCCAATCATGATAAGCAATCCAATCACAAGATACGTAGGCAATAAAGGCAATAATGGAAAATATCGTGCCAAGAATCAAGTTACCGTTGTAATAAAACCCTAGTGCGCCAATGGCGGAAAATAGGAGTACAAAACACAAGATTACTATAGCTACTATTCCTACATAGACATTTGAAAGTACTTTTTTCATATAAAAAATGTTTTAGATGACTTTCCCCTACTCTACCCTCCCCGATTGACAAAGTCAAGGGACGGTTGTAATGTAAGGGGAAATTTAGAGAGATGAAAGTAACCAATAACACCGAAGAAATCTTAATTGCGTTCATATGGGACGAAAGGTTTGGTTTTGGAAAAGACACCGCTATACATCCAGGATCTACCACAGAAGTAGAAGGGGTATATATTGGCGAGATGGGAAACGGAAGTTGTACCATCAGTCCCGAAAAAGATGTTGTCTGCCAAAGCACTCCTGATGATGGATACGGGTTTTTTGTAGATAAGGAAAAACCCCTACATCTCAAGACAGGAAAACAGGGTGTAACTGTCCGTCATTTCAGCACCCCCAGAGAACCTCATACAAAATGACCGAACTGTCATACCCTCTTTATTAATAAAAAAGAGGGTTTTTTTATTACCCTAAACTTTATACGCTCAAAAAGCCTAGCAACAATAGCGTCTTTTTGGTATATAATTCTTTTATGAATTTAGAGGGAAACTTAGCTAACGAGCAAGAAGATACTGGGCAGAACAACCTAGAAAAAGAGACTGGCTGGACTAAGCTGGAAAATTACACCTTTGATGAAAATAATTTTTATAGGATAGTAGACGAAAAAGGCTTTGAAGACTTTTTGGAAACAGGACTTGTGAGAAGCTCTTTAACAGGAGATGAGCCTATTATTTCGGAAGATATAAATATCGGCGGTAGACCAACGGCCTTCCCTTCTTTTAGTAAAGGTGCTCCTGACTTGTCCTATGCAAAGAAGGGCTCAGATAACTATATATTTGAGTCTGAAATTCCTATGTATAAAAGAGGAGACATACACCCTACTACAGGATTTCCTATTAGAGGGAGACACTGGGCATATAGGGCTATTGACCAAGAAACTGGCCAGGTACTAAACGAAATGCCAGCAAATATGATAAAAAATATTTACAAGATAGATCCGGAAGGCTCTTTGTATATAAAAAGCTAAACATATCTGCTAAAATAAAGTTATGCAAAAAACGGCTACCCGTGTATTTATATATTCTTCTATCCTCTTTGGGGTTATAGGTATTTTGGTTGTTTTGACAGCAGGAGGGCCGGATACTCCGGATACCAAAATAAGTGAAGTCTTGATCAGGCTTTTGTTTGCTACAGTGTTTATAATACTACCCTCTTTTGCCCTTAGTCTTGCTGGGAAATATTTAAATAAAGAAAAATAGCAAACTAGAATTTTATCTAAAGCCATAGTATAGTTAAAAAACAATCTTATGACAGGTGCTGAAGAAACTATAAATCAGTTGGGCGCCCTCTCTTATGGAGGGATTTGGGTGGTTTCTTTCTTATCCAATATCGTTATCCCTATACCAGAGGAAATAGTACTACTTGCCTTAGGATATCTATCAGGAACTGGTGTCATAAATGGCTATATAGTTATCCCTATTATTATTAGTGCTCTTTTGCTTAATGATCTGATACTTTATCTACTATCAAAACACGGTAGCAAACTAACTAGCTTCTTATATACAAAGTTTTTTGCAAAAAGACTTGAAAAAAAGGGTAACTTTCTCAATAGTATCAGCACAAAAAAAATAGTTTTTTTCTCTCGGTTTTTAATGCAACTTAGATTTCTGGGACCATTTCTGGCGGGAACAAGAAACTTTCCAAAGAAAGATTTTATTAGATACAACTTTTTTGCGCTACTTATTTATGTGCCACTTTATGTTGGACTGGGATGGTATTTTCATAGTCGAGTCCTGCTAATAATCAAAGATGTCGGTATAGCCAAAAATATCTTTCTTATGGTCCTCTCTGGAGTAATAATCTTTGCCATAATAAAAACCTCTTATCGATGGGTTTTCAAAAAAATGAGGGTTGACTTAAATTAGCAAATATGCTATTATCATAGTACAAAAAGGGCTTCTCGAAACACGTCGATTCTTTAGGTTTTATTTTGTATATTATTCGTTATAAACCAATTCTATGACAGGTACAATCAAAAAGATTACTGACAAGGGTTTTGGTTTCATCACAGCAGAAGGACTAGCGAAGGATTTATTCTTCCATAGTAACGCTCTTGTTGGAGTATCATTTGATGAGCTCCGCGAAGGTGATTCTGTAAGTTTTGAAACAGAAAATTCTCCAAAAGGAATGAACGCTGTAAACGTACAACGAGCATAACTAAAATAAAAACTGCCCCCTAAGGGGCAGTTTTTATTTTAGTGCTTTATTTATAAAGTAGCATCTACACTAGAAGAGCCTGTATCTGATGAACTAACAGAACTAGAAGAACTTGTCGGCAAACAAGCTTTTTTGTCTGTATCAAAAGTCTTCCAGGCACTTCGGCGAGCTGTATTCCATGTACTGCGAGCTGTTTTTACTGATGTTTTAAATGCTTGATCAGCAGCTTTCACAGCAGTTCGGCGAGCTGTTTTGTCTGTTAAATCCCAAGCTGCCATAAGAGCAGTTTTGCGAGTAGTGTAAGCATTTTTTACACTTAGCGCATAAGCATCATGCCCTGCAATAAGAGAGTCTTCCCTCTTGCCTACAGCTGTTTTTATACAAGCCATTTGTGTAGCATCTAATGTGATTGAAGAAGAGTTCTTGCGATCTTCTTGCCTATCCTCTCTTCGATCTTCCCTTCTGTCTTCTCGACGAATTTCGCCATTTTCAGTTGCAAAAGCAAAAGGGGCGATACCTAACATAATAGCGAGGGTTGATCCTAAAATAATGTTTTTCATAGAGTTTATCCTAATTTAACCTAAATTATTTAATACTAATAATAACAGTAACATTATATCAGACGAGTGTTTCCTACTGATTATTACCTTGACTTATGCCTTTTGTGATAGTATAGATAAGCTTGTAAATATGAAAAAGATACATAGATTTTTAATAGAAGGCCTACGAAAAAAAGAGTTTTTTGTCCTACAGGATAAAAACTTCGTACACCAAATAAAAAACGTTCTTCGCTTCTCTGTCGGAGAAGAGATTATTTTGTTTACTCCTTTTGGCAACGATTTTAGATGCAAGATTGTATCTATTGAAAAAGATAGTGTTGGCTTAGAGACTATTGAAGAGGTCGAAAAAATAAAAATTCCGAGATCTGTCACAGCCTGCATAAGTATTGTAAAAAAAGATAACTTTGAGTTAATAACACAAAAACTAGTAGAAATCGGTGTTAGTACTTTGATACCAATACTATCTGATAGAACTATAAAACAATCTCTGAATATAGACCGACTAGAAAAAATAAGTATTGAGGCACTTGAACAAAGCGGTCACTCAAACAAAATGACTATTTGTGAACCAGTTAAACTACAAAAAGCTCTAGATCAAAATAAAGAAAAAGCTTCTATATATTTTGATATTGGTGGTAATAAAAAAATACCAGACTTTGATGACTGTGTTTTTTATATTGGACCTGAGGGTGGCTGGAGTGAAGAAGAAAAAGAATTATTTAAATCTTTTGGTGTAAAAGCTTGCTCTCTAGGAGCAACGACTCTAAGAGCTGAAACTGCTAGTATTGTCTCTAGTGATAGGCTTATTTGGGGTTAATTTGGTCAAAAACGTCTTTCGGTGAAGCTCAGAGAGTCCAAACTTTTTCATAGCTTTATAATGATCTTTTGTGCCATAGCCTTTGTTTTTGTCCCAACTATATAGAGGGTGTTTTTTGTGGAACAATAGCATTTTTTGGTCACGAGAAACTTTGGCAACTATTGAGGCGAGTGAAATTATCTTTTCTTTTTGATCTCCTTTTATAATGGTCTTTTGATTTTTGTAAATATCTGGCGCCCTAAGAGCGCCATCGAGCAAGACGGTTGTTTCTCTTGGCTCCAAAGATAAATCTTTTAGTACGGTTGCGATAGAATCTTTGAGAGATTTTGAAATACCATTTTTATCGATGAATTTATTTGTTTTGTAAACAACACTAAACTTTATCTCCCCTCTTTTTTTCATCTCTAAAAAACTTTTGTACCAAGTGTTACGAGACTTTTCACTCATCTTTTTGGAGTCAGTAAACTTGAGGCGTTTTAGTTTTTTATAATCTTTATCCAAAATAGCACAAGCGCAAACTGCCACTGGTCCAGCCACTGGACCCCTACCGACTTCGTCTATCCCGACTATCCATTTCATGTCTATATCATAACAAAATAAGCCCCAGAAACCGTTTGGTTTCGGGGGCTTCGCACAAATCATGCACTTCGTTTTGTTTTCACAAAGCTTGGCTTGAGGCAAATCAAGGATCTGGGCTTTTACACATCCTTTTAATTAGGGTAGTTGCTTGATCCTTTTGTCTCGTGTGGAGAACTTACGGGTTCTAGATAATAGATTACTCCTTTATGGTTTTCTGTCAAGTATTTTTGAGGGTGCCAAATTGCTATAATCTTCATACATGAGCTTCGTCCACCTCCATACGCACAGCCACTATTCACTCCTAGATGGTATGAGCAAGATCCCCGATCTGGTCAAAAAGGCCAAAGACTTTGGTATGACAGCGTTGGCGCTCACTGATCACGGCGTTCTCTATGGCGCTATAGAGTTTTACAATGAGTGCAAGAAGGCTGAGATAAAACCTATCATCGGTGTCGAAGCCTACATAGCTGAAAGAAGTTATCTAGACAAAGAATCTTCTTTGGACACAAAACGCTACCACCTAACGCTCCTTGCCAAAAATAATGCTGGCTACAAAAATCTGATGAAACTTGTCAGTATTTCTCATCTAGAAGGTTACTACTACAAACCTCGTATGGATTTAGATCTGATAGAAAAATACTCTGAAGGTCTCATTTGTCTCTCTGGTTGTCCAGGAAGTAGATTTATTCAGTACCTAAAGTCGGGCAACAAAGAAGAAGCCGTTCTTTTGATAAAAAGGTACATAAAAATCTTTGGTAAAGAAAATGTTTTTGTAGAAGTCATGTACCACGAAGAAGTCGATTGGTATATACCCCTTATCCCGCAAATTATAGAGATAGCTAAAAAGTTGGATTTGCCGATAGTTGCAACATGGGATTCGCACTATTTAAACGAAGAAGACAAAGAAGCCCACAACACTCTTCTAGCCATCAACACCAACAATCAAAACTTTAAGTTTGGTGGCAACTACTCTTTTATCGGACCAGAACAAGCTCAAAAAATTTTCGCCAGTATTCCAGAAGCGATAGAAAATACTTTGAAAGTCGCAGAAATGGTGGACCTTGAGATAGAACTTAGTCCGTGGCGCTTCCCTACTTACCCTATAGAAAGTGGAGAGAGCTTTGACTCTGAACTTAAAAAAGCAGTAGAGAGAGGTCTGGAAGAAAGACTTTATAACAAAACACCAGAAGCAATAGAGAGGATAGAATTTGAGCTTGAGGTTATCAAAAACAAAGGCTTCTCTTCTTACTTTTTAGTTGTGGCAGACCTGGTCAAATCAGCGCGAGAAATGGGTATCTATACCAACACTCGAGGTTCCGCTGCAGGCTCTCTGGTCTCATACCTCTGCGGTATCACTACTGTTGACCCACTAAAATACGGTCTTCCTTTTGAAAGATTTTTGAACCCGCTTCGCCCTGGTATCCCTGATATTGATCTTGATATTGCTGATGACAGACGAGATGACCTGATCAGTTATGCCAAACGTAAATATGGCGAAAAAGCTGTAGCCCAGATATGTACATTTGGTACTATGGCGGCTCGTGGAAGCGTTAGAGACGTAGCTCGCGCTCTTGGGTACCCTTATAGTGTTGGAGATATCGCCGCCAAACTTATCCCTATGGGGAGCCAAGGTTTTCCGATGACTATAGATCACGCCCTCGAAATAGAACCGGATCTAAAAAAGCTTTACGAAGAAGATAGAGCCACCAAAGAAGTCATAGACCTAGCAAAAAAAATAGAAGGCAATGTCAGACACATATCTATCCATGCTGCTGGTGTAGTCATCGCCCCTACCCCTGATATCACTGATTACACCCCTGTCCAGTACGACCCAAAGGGTGAGAACAAAATCATAACTCAGTACGACATGTTCTCTGGCGGTCGTGATGGTGTAGTGAACCTTCCAAAGTTCGATATGCTTGGAATTCGCAACCTGCAGTTTATCTCTGGAGCTATAGAGCGAATCGAGAAAATTCGCGGTATAAAGGTAGACATCGATACCATACCGCTGGACGATCCGAAAGTTTTCGAAATGCTCTCTCGAGGAGAAACTGTGGGAGTTTTTCAAATGGCTGGAGATGGTATGACTGCATATCTGCAAGACCTAAGACCGAGTAAGGTTGAAGATTTGATGGCTATGGTGGCGCTATACCGACCAGGACCCATGGATGTGATTCCTGAATATATCAAACGCAAAAATAACCCTTCTCTTGTCACCTATCTTGATCCTAGGATGGAGAAATATCTTGGAGCTTCTTATGGACTTATCGTTTACCAAGACGACCTACTCTTTAGCGCCATAGAACTTGCTGGGTATGACTGGCTAGAAGCGGACAAATTCCGAAAAGCTGTAGGAAAGAAAATCCCAGCCGAAATGGCCGCCCAAAAAGAAAAACTCCAAAAAGGCATCCTAGCCAACGGGCAAACCCAAGAGTTCGCCGATATGCTCTGGAAGCTCTTTGAGCCATTCCAAGCTTATGGATTTAACAAAGCGCACGCGGCAAGTTATGGAATGGTGGCTTACAAAACCGCCTACCTCAAGGCCAACTATCCGGCTGAGTACATGACTGCTTGTATGACTGCCGAAAGTGGCGATATCGAAACTTGTAGTGAATACATCGAGGAAGCAAAAAAAATGGGCTTCTCTATACTGCCACCAGATGTTAATGAATCTTTTTCTGACTTTACTGTAGTTGTAGAGGATGGTGTTGTAACAAACAAAATCAGATTTGGGCTTAACAATATCAAAAACTTTGGTGAAGAAATCGGAAAGGCTATCATAAAAGAACGAAAAGATAACGGAAAATTTAAAAACATAGAAGAATTTTTGGAAAGAATCACTCACAAAAACTTAAACAAAAAAAGCTTAGAAGCTCTTATCTTGTGCGGAGCCATGGACTCTATGGGAGATCGAAATGTTCTCCTTGGTAACATAGAAGAGCTTTTGGCTTTTAGAAAAAACCTTATTTCTATAAATGAAAACCAAAGTGCTTCTTTATTTGAAACTCTCGATAGCAAACCGATGAGTATCTTGAGCCTTCGAAGCTTTGAAAACGCAACTATGGAGCAAAAACTCTCTTGGGAAAAAGAGCTTTTGGGTCTTTATATTTCTGGGCATCCACTCGACGCATTTGACGAAAAACTTCAAAAGTCTACTAGCTCCATAAAAAGTATCTTGAACAGAAAAATAGAAGCTCCAACCAGAAAATACAATAATCAAAACAAAAAAGAAATAATAGTCGCTCACATAGACAAAGCCAAGGTCATCATGACCAAGTCTGGTAATAAAAAAATGGCCTTTTTAAACATACAAGATAAAACTGGAACAATAGAAGCTGTAGTCTTCCCTGAAACATTCGCCAAGCTTGGTGCGAGCATCAAAGAAGGCACCGTTGTCGCCCTAGAGTGCTCACCTGCTGAACGTGATGGCAAAAAGAGCCTACTAGTAGAGAATCTGAAAGTTTTGTAGAGATATTTGACTATTATCTTTTTAGGGGTAAAATATAGGTCAAACAAACCCATTGTTCTATGGAGCAAATTATTACTGTTTTAAAGGTAATAGAAGAGCCAAATCATATTGCTGATGAAGAAAAGGATTCTGTTTCAGCATTTTGGGAAGTTAAACTTTCTTACCTTAAAGGTATTACAAAAACTCCAAAAGAGGGCCTTCTTGTTGTTAGAGTTGCGTCTCCTAGGCATATTTTAACTGGAAAATACAAAGTAATTGATTTTTTTAATAAGAGACCAGTCTATGAGCCTGCAGTCTAATAACAAAAATACCACGCATTGCGTGGTATTTTTGCTTTAGAAATAAATCCAACTTTTATTGATTTTCGATCTTATCCATAATCGCCATAACCTCCTTAGCATAAGTTGGAACTACGCTTGGTGGGTTATAAGTCTCAAGGATATCTTTAACACTCTTATTGTCGTAATAACGAGCAGTCTTTGGATTGTTACCTCCTAGATTTGTCGCCATTACTTCGATAGCATGATCATAGCTTTTAAAGCTGATTTTACATGATCCCCATCCAAAGGCACTGTAAGATACACTTTTACATGCATATTTACCTCCGGTTGATTCGCGAACCGCAATTGCTGGTATAAGTCGCCAATCAGGAACACCGTGTTTTTCTGCTTCAAGCACCATTTTCATACCATAACCTGCAAGTGGCATACCGCCCTTTGCAAAGTAAGCATCGATTTTAGCAGCTTTCTCCTCTCTTTCCACTTGGAGCGCTTTTTCTTGTGTTGACAGAGCTTGGTCGTCCGCTACAGTTGCCACAAACTGGTCCACACTAGCAGTAAAGCTTGATAGGGACAGTGAGCTAGCAATCATAGGGATAACGATAAATGATCGAAGTATTTGTTTTGTTTTTGTCGAATTCATATTTTCCGGTTGAGCTCCGGAGGAACACCATGACGGGATATTCTCCTTATATAAATCAAAATTGATCTCTATAGAAGCGAAAATCCGTTAACTAAAAGTCAACGGATTTACTCTTATATATTAGCACAAAGGAGCTTTTCTGTCAATGGTTATACAACAAAAAATATGTGTGTCAAATATAAAAAACCCTTATTTTATAAGGGTTTTTTATGACATAATCATTGACAAAATGACAAGAAAATTGTCTTATAATAATACTACCAAAGGCTTTTTGTTAACTAGCCCGAACCTGGTCAGAAATACCAGAAACCATCGCAATCGCCTGCTCTTTTAGCCGTGCCTCCATCTCTTTAAAGAGATAAGTTGCCTCCTTTTTGTACTCAACAAGAGGCTCTCTTTGACCATAAGCTCTCAGACCAACGGCCTGACGAGTATGCTCAAGAGTATCTATGTGCTCAACCCAAAGGGTGTCTGTAGTGTAAAGTATTATCCTGCGAACAGTATCCCAAAGAGCACTCTCTTCTATGTTTTTGAGCTTTTCTTCTATAACCTTATCAAGCTCAGCTCTATCCCCCAGCTCATAAAACACACTCTTTACGTGATCGATATCTCCTTCAACCATAGCTCTACGTCTCTTGTAGACTATGTCTCTTTGAAAAGAAAGAACTGTGTCATATTCCAAGGTGTGCTTTCGAGCATCAAAGTGGAAACCTTCTATTTTCTTTTGAGCTGATTCGAGCGCTGAAGAAACAAGCCTGTGAGTAATAGGCTGGTCAGCCGGAACCCCAAGGCGCTTCATCATACTCTTTATTCTCTCTGAGCCGAAAACGCGCATAAGCTCATCTTCCAAAGAAACATAAAACTGTGTTTCTCCTGGATCCCCTTGTCTACCAGCACGTCCTCGAAGCTGGTTGTCGATACGCCGAGCTTCATGGCGCTCAGTACCAATAACAAAAAGTCCACCCAAAGATTTGACCTCTTCTTGCTCTTCTGGCGAAGAGGGGTTGCCTCCGAGGATAATGTCCACTCCACGACCTGCCATGTTGGTAGCGATGACTACAGAGCCTTTGCGACCTGCTTGAGCAGTGACAGAACCTTCTGACTCATGATTTTTGGCGTTGAGAACTTGGTGTGGAATACCAGAGCGCTTAAGATATGCGGAGAGGAGCTCGTTTTTTTCAACAGAGACAGTACCGATCAAAACTGGTTGACCTTTAGCGTTTAACTCTTTGATCTTTTTGGCTATAGCTTCAAACTTCCCTTCTTCAGTCATAAAAATAAGATCGTTGTTGTCTATTCTTTGAGATGGCCTATGGGTTGGGATAGAAACTACTGGCAAAGCATAAACCTTCATAAATTCTTCTTCAGAAGTTTTAGCAGTACCGGTCATTCCAGAGAGTTTTTTGTAGAACTTGAAATAGTTTTGGTATGTTATAGAAGCAACAGAACGAGTTTCTTGTTCTATTTTTACACCCTCCTTTGCCTCTATGGCTTGGTGAAGGCCTTCACTCCAGCGTCTTCCTGGTTGCATACGACCAGTAAAAGGGTCAACTATTATTACTTCACCGTCTTTAACGAGATAGTCTTTGTCTTTGATAAAAAGAGCCTTTGCCCTAACAGCAGTTTCAACATAGTGAACATATTTAACACTTTCTTGGGTGTACATGTCTTTGATACCAAGGAGTTTTTCAACACGAGTGATCCCCTCATCTGTGAGACTAATGGCTCTCTGTTTTTCATCAACTGTGTAGTCTTTGTCTTTTTCTAGGGTTTCAGCTACAGACTTTACTGTTTTATATAGAGATTCAGAATCTCCTACCGCAGAAGAAATAATAAGCGGAGTTCGGGACTCATCTATAAGGATAGAGTCTACCTCGTCTACCACAGCATAAAAATGCTCTCTTTGTTTTAGATCGTCTTTTGTTTGAACTAGGTTGTCGCGCAAATAATCAAAACCGAACTCACTGTTTGTACCGTATGTAATATCAGCCTGGTAAGCTTCCCTGCGAGAACAAGGTCTCAGGAGCTCTCTAACAACCTTGAAAGACCCTTCAGCGTCACGCTCTTGGTCTAGCTCTTTTTCTGTTTGTTCAGGAAAAAGATTTGGGTCGTAAATAAAAGAAGTGTCTTGGCCATTGATGACAGAAACAGAAAGTCCTAAAAAGTCGTATATTTGTCCCATCCATGTAGCGTCACGGCGTGCCAAATAGTCGTTGACTGTTACAACATGAACACCTTTGCCAGCCAAAGCGTTTAGATAAACAGGAAGAGTTGCAACGAGAGTCTTTCCCTCTCCGGTTCGCATCTCAGCTATTTTGCCTTCGTGCAAAACCATTCCCCCAATAAGCTGAACATCATAGTGACGCTTGCCACTTACTCTTTTGGAAGCTTCTCGCACAAGAGCAAAAGCGCGTGGAAGAAGCGCATCAAGCGACTCCTTTTGGGCTCGCTCTTTCAAGGTAGCTGTTTCCTTGGGGAAATCAGCGTCTTGTAACCTTGAAATCTCTTCTTCTAAAGAATTGATCTCTTTTACAGTACTTTTGTACTTGTTTATTTGCCCTTTATCAAAAAGGCTTTGCAAAAATCCTAGCGCCATAAGGAGTCCATTTTACCACAAAACCCCTCTTTTTTCCAGACGCAAAAACACCCGCCTAAGCGGATGTTTTTGTAAGTGGAAAGAGAGTGTTAAAAAAGGATTACGCCTTCTTTTTCTTTGAAGCTTTCTTAGAAGACTTTTTTGCTGCCTTCTTAGCTACTTTCTTTTTTGCTGCTTTTTTCTTTGCTGCCATAAAAGTGTATTAGATTTATTTTTTTAATGTTGTGATGGTCGACCGTGAATTTATGATACGCGTTATCATCACATACAATAATTATCTCGCGTATACTCTTCACATGCAATATTTTTTTTATAAAAACTGTGGATAACTTTTTATTTTTAAAAAAAAATATTTTTATATTTTATTT
>DAORIU010000009.1:0-16700 GCA_035438645.1 Minisyncoccota bacterium | reverse complement strand
CCCGATCAAATGCCTATTAACGATGAGACGATGAAAAAACTCGATAGTCTTTGCCATGGTTGGATGGAGACGGAGTTTGATGAGGCAGGTGAGCCGATATCTTGGGCAGTTGTGATGCCAACACAAAAGTCTTTGGCAGAGAGGTTTTTGAACAAAGAGATTTCTGAAAAAGAGCTCTTGGATATGACAGAGCCAAATAGTGCTTATGATGCAGTTTATATAGTTTCTGTAATAACAGTACCAGAGCATCGAGGCAAAGGCTTGGGCAAAAAAGTCGTAGAAAAAGCCATGAGCAATATGCCAGCTGTAGAAGGCGCTATTTATTTTGCTTGGCCAACGACCAAAGAAGGTGAAGGCATGCTCAAGAAGTATGTGAGCTTTTTAGGAAAAGAAATAAAAATTCGTTTGTAAGTCATTCTTCTTTTTATAAGCTATATATCTCTAATTCGCGCGAATAGGAGAATAGTTTGTTTGGGGATAAATAAAGTCGGGAAGTAGGAATAATTGTTTTATAATTTATTTATGAAAGACTTGGAAAAGCTACTAAAAGTTTTAGCCAACAAACGTCGCTTGGAGATTATAAAATATCTCAAGAACAAAAAAGAAGCCACTGTAGCAGACATAGCTTCGGGGATAAAGCTTTCTTTTAAGGCCACATCAAAGCACTTGGGGATACTTTATGGAGCAGATATTGTGGATAGGGAACAGCGTAGTTTGCAGATGTATTATCGTTTGCAATCAATTCTCAAGCCTGTCGCTAAATACATCTCTAATTCGCTCGAATAAGAGAATAGTTAGTTTTTTAGTATAATTAAACTATGTATAAAAATATCCCGAACGATACGTTCGAGATACACGATGTTTAGTGCGCAACAGTGGAGTACAAATGATCCAGGATTTGTGGTGCATTTCTTAGGAGTGCATGCTCCCATACAGCGAGCGTATTCATTTCATCTGCCCAGTTTTTGGCTGATAATTTAAACACAAGAAGCAGATTGTTTTTTGCTGTTTCCGGGTATGAAGGATCATTTTCTGAAAGCATGTTGTTGGAGATAAATCCATCAATTGCTGAAAGTGGGTATCCCATAAGCACACCATAGAGCTTGTGGTAGGGATGACCGCTTGGAATACCTGTAAGCTTTTCACGCATACGAACCAGAGCCACAAGCATATCTGCGTATACCTTATCTAAGGCAACACAGAACTTTGCTGTGTGTTTTACATTCTGGCTTCCATCGATCGACATCAGTATCACTACCAATCCGATTGTTTCAAGCACCCTTTTAACTTCGCTTGGCGGGGTGTTGTGGGTATAGATGTCCAGTTCTGTGCACGGTTTTTTACCAAGAAGAACCAGTGCAATCATTGTCTTCGGGCATGCTCCAATCTTAAGAGAGTGAAGTAAGTCCATGATTTCTTTTGTTTCCATGTTGTATTTTTAAGGTCTATAAATATATTTTCAATATTTAATAATATGTCTATATTTTTGTCAAATTTAAACCCCGCTCGGTATTGAGCGGGGCGGGGATTATGCGGCGATTGCCCTATATTTTTTGGGAATGGCTATATCTACTTTTTCATGAACAACATGCAAATGTGGTCTGTTGAACTTGATGCTGATCATGCGAGAAAGGAGGTCGATAGCTTCTTCTATGTCTTTGTTTTTAAAAACAATTTTCCAAGGAGGGCTTTCTATCTTGTTCATAATGAACGGGTGGCGCTCAATCATCAATGTGATTATTTCGTCGATGGTTAATTCTGAAGGAAGAATTTCACCATTTTCTCCTTCATAGAAGAATTGGAAAAGGTTATTCCATCCATAAAAATGTTTGAAGCACCAGATCTTGATAGTGATATTGCTGTAGGGGCCTTTTTGGTCTGACCTATCTTTTGGGTAGAGGTGGTGCCGGCTCATTTTTGCTGGGGTGTATAAGATATTTAGGATTTCAGGGTTAATGTGTTTTTTGTGTTTTACAATAGTGTATCTACTGTTAACGACAATAAAAGGGTGGTTGATATGCCTCTTGCGCATATGAAAAGATTTGGTTTTAAAGAAGGGGTTTGATCCCTACAAGCTTGATTTTTAGCTTGTCAGAGAGGGTGGTTGAGCAAACTGTTTTTTGTAGTATAAATCTTTTTTTAAAAAAACAAAACCCCTAAATCCCTGTTATAATAGGAGCCTTATGAAAACAAAGATTTTATTGCTCGTCACTATATTTATTGATGTTATCGGTCTAGGCATCATCATCCCGGTACTGCCTTTCTATGTCCAAGGCTTTGGTGTTTCAGACGCTGTGGTGACAGTACTCTTTGCGGTTTATGCGCTTTTGTCTTTTCTCTCAGCGCCACTTCTCGGATCACTTTCGGATCGTATAGGACGGCGTCCAGTGCTTGTTATTAGCATCGCAAGTAGTGCTATAGGGTGGTTGGTTTTTGCTTCGGCAAAGAGTGTCTTTGTGCTTTTCCTCGGACGCATCATCGACGGACTAGCGGCGGGTAATATCACAAGTGCTCAAAGTGCGCTCGCAGATATCGCCAAGACTGACAAAGAGCGGACAGTAAATATGGGACTCTTTGGTGCGCTCTTTGGCATCGGTTTTATCGTTGGTCCGGCAATAGGTGGAGCACTGTCACATATCAGTACTACAGCACCATTTTGGTTTGTGGGAATACTAGCGACGCTAAACGCTATCTTTGCATTCTTTTTCCTTCCAGAAACTCATCACACAAAAAAAGCAGATGCACCACTATCTATCAATCCTTTTATTCCTATTCGCGACGGGCTTGCACTACCAGAAATGCGCAAAGTATTTGTGACTTGGTTTATCTTTGGTATCGCTCTTTCGCTCCAACAAGGAAGTTTCTCTCTCTATCTAGCTAGAGCTTTTGGAATGGATGCAAGCAATATAGGCCTTCTCTTTGGAGGTATTGGGATACTTATACTTATCAACCAGTTGGTGCTTTTGCGTCGAGTGTGGTTCAAGCTCGGCACTGTGCGTGCTATAGGACAAATCATGTTTGTTGTCTTTGGTGTCGGGATGATACTTCAAGCGGTGCCACTGATACCAGCTCTTATCATAGGGCTTGTAGCTACAACCTTTAGTCAGGGAACGCTTCGCGCAGTTTATGGTGGAATGATCGCCAATGCAGCTCCAGAGAAAAGAGGAGAGTATATAGGCATCTCAGCTTCACTGATGTCGCTCTCTATGGTGATCGGACCTTTTATCGCTACTTTTTTTGTGGCCAGAAATCCAGCGGTTTCTTTTGTTGTTTCAGGAGCGCTCGGACTGATAGCGTATACACTCAACATCAACTGGAAAAAAATCATCAAAAAATAAAAGAAACCCCTGTAGAAACAGGGGTCGTCGATGTTGTGGCAACGTTAAGAAAAGTACTTTTACAAAGGAACGCTTTCTCGGCGATATCCATCGTAAATATTTTTTGTCTCACCAGGTGCTACTTGGCAGTCGACAGTCAGTTCTTTGAAATACAGATGGATTTCTCTGATCCCTGATACTTCATGAGGGTAATCAAAGTGTTCTTTGATGTAGATTTCCCGTAGCCATTTGGGTGGGCTTTGGTCAAATCTGATACTGAAAGAGTTACCTTTTTTGAAGTCTTCACTGTCTCTGATGTGCTGGGTAATACCAGATAATACATCATTCAAAACATCAGCTCTTACGTGTTGGAACCACTGACGAATTTGAGATTCAGCGACTTCAAGCATCTCAACTTTCTTGCTTTTTTTTGTAAAGTTCATAATCTAATGGTTTTAGTTTTGGCCTATATTACCTCAGTATTTTAACCTTGTCAAAAGTGATATAATCATAAGTATGAACAACTACACAAACTACAGCGAACTCATCAAGCCTTCGTGGGCACCACCATCGTGGCTCTTTGGTCCGGTGTGGAGCGTGCTTTATATACTTATCGCTATTTCTTTTGGATCAGTTTTCAAAATGTTTTTTGAAAAGAAGGTGCCCTTTGTTGTGCTTTTGCCATTTGTTTTAAATATCTTTTTCAATCTTATCTTTACTTGGATACAGTTTGGTCTCAAAAACTTGCCACTTGCGAGCGTAGATATCTTGCTGGTTCTTGGGACTTTGGTTTGGGCGATGGTTGCTATATATCCATATGCAAAATGGATAACCTGGATCCAAATGCCGTATCTACTGTGGGTTTGTTTTGCAACAGTGGTGCAGATAACTATCACTTTTTTAAATATTAAATAGGTCTCTTTGTTATGTTTATCAAGGTCAAAGTTTTTCCTGAGAGCAGGGAAGACAAAATAGAAAAAGTCGATAGCGAAAGTTACCATGCTTTTGTTCGTGCTGGTGCCCAAAATGGCCACGCCAACAAAGTGACAACAGCGCTACTTACAAAATACTTTGGATCTGAAGCTAGAATGGTCTCCGGTGGTACTCGGCAAAACAAGCTTTTTGAGATAATAGAAAGGCCTTAGGCTTGTGGTATATTTATACTATGAAGAATTCAAAATATATTTTAATCATCGTGGGTGTTGTTTTGGTCGGACTTTTGGGTCTTATAAAAACTCCTGAAAAATCTAGCTCAATAAAAGATTCAGATATTGGCGATGTTTGTTATGTTTGGAATAATGACTCTGGAGATAGAGCTACTCTAAAGATGTCTTATTTGGGAGAAGATGATGTCAGCGGATTTTTTAACTATCGTCCTAAAGAAAAGGATTCGAAGGTGGGAACCTTTGTTGGGAAGCTAGGACCGATAAATATGACAGAAAATAGTAGTGTTGCGAGTTTGATTTGGGATAGTCAGGCTGAAGGTATGAATGCCAAAGAAGAGCTCTCTGTGATCTTGTCGAAAGACACTGCCAAGATTGGCTTTGGTGAGATGAAAGACTCTGGCGGAGTATATGTATACGCAAATCCAGATAATATTTCTTATTCTTTGGTTCTAGATAGAGTGGAGTGTTCTGATAGCAAGGTAGAAATCCCTGGATTTGAAAGTGATATAAATATAACAAACTCTTCTGCTTCTTAAAATATGAACCCATTTAAAATATTGAAAATCAGAAAAACTATAAAAGAGGCTAGGGAAAACCCTGGTGCTTTAGCAGGGCAAGAGATCAGAGGTGTGCTTTGGGGACTGTTTGTTATCCCGATGATTATATGCGCTTTGGTGGTTGTACTATTTTTCCTCATAGGCTATACAGAGGTTCTGGGATTTAGTTGGGGATTTTTTAAGGTGCTTTTTTGGATTTCTCTTTTTGTTAGTTTGGCTATATTTTCTGTAGTTAAAAAAATAATCAAAACAGTTGGCAGGGGCGCAACTGTAGCTACAAAAAAAGTAGTAGAGGTTGTCGGTGAGGAAGTAGGTAATGAAAAAAGACTTTAAGATCAAGGCAAAAGTTTGGCTTTATCCAGGTCTCGGTGGATGGCATTTTGTGACTTTGGACAAAGCGCTTTCAGAAGAAATCAGATCAAAATATAAAACAGGTTTTGTAAAAATAGAAGCTAAGCTTGGTAAGAGGATTTGGAATACTTCTTTGTTTCCTCATAAACAATCAAAAAGCTATCTTCTTTGTATAAAAAACTCAGTCAGAAAAGCTGAGGGTGTCATGGTTGGAGACGAAGTTTCTGTTTCGATAAAAATACTTTAGCGTAGTAAAATAAAATAATGTTAAATTTTACCAAAAAAGAAATATCTATCTTGAAAAAGCTAAATACTCCTGAGAAACTTCAAGACTTTATAAATGCCATACCCTTTAATCACGAGCTCGGTGGTGCTACCGCTAAAAGCCCAATTAGAGTTTTAAGAGAAGGCAGTGCGCATTGTTTGGAAGGAGCTATCTTGGCTGCTTATGTGCTTTCTTTGCACGGACACAAGCCTCTTTTACTACATTTACAAACTACTCCAAACGACTTTGAACATGTGATTGCATTATTTAAAAAAGGCGAGTTTTGGGGTGCAATATCTAAGACCAATCACAGTGTTTTGAGATACAGAGATCCTGTATATCTAAGCCTAAGAGAGTTGGTTATGTCCTATTTTCATGAATACACTACAAATGACGGACAAAAGACTTTGCGTAAGTACTCAGAGGCTTTGGATTTAGGAGCTTTTGCTAAGGGCTGGGAGATTGAAAGTGGGGACTTGTGGGGTATAGATGCTGAGCTTGGCAAGATAAAGCATTTTGATATTTTGCCAAAAGGGGTAAAGCTTCGAAAGGCTGACAAAATAGAGCGTCTCGTAGGGGAGACTGTAGAGTGGCCTATTTTAAAGGCTAAAAAAAAGACTCTTGCCAAAAAATATAAAAATGTGGTATAATAGAAGGATACTAGTAATAATTTAAGTACTCAAACAAAAATATGCCAGAAATAAAAGCTCTATGTATGAAATGTCGCGATGCTAATAACAAGCCAACAATGCAAGTTATGAAGGATATCGTGGTAGAAGAAAAGAACAATCGTTATTCTGCAAAAGGAAAATGTTCTACTTGTGGAGGCAATATGTTCAAGTTCATGAACAAAGAGACTGCTGACAGTCTAAAATAATAAATCAAAAAAGCGTTCGCTACTGGCGGGCGCTTTTTTGTATGGTAGTATCAAGCTATGGAAATAAAAAGTGCGGTATTTATAAAAAGCAGCCCAACCACAAAGGGGGTCTTTGAGGATGCTTTGCCGCACGTGGCTTTTATCGGGAGATCAAATGTTGGTAAAAGTAGCACTATAAATGCAATAACAAAAATAAAAGGCTTGGCCAAGACAAGTAGCGCTCCAGGGGCTACTAAACAAATCAACATGTTCCTCATCAACAACAAGTTTTATATTGTTGATTTGCCGGGGTATGGATTTGTAAGAGGATCGGTGGGTAAAAGAGATATTTTGCACGACTTGATAGAAGAGTATCTGTCTTTTGTTTATCCGGAGCAAAAGATAGTTTTGATAATAGATGGCAAAGTCGGTCCGACAAAAGATGACCTCGATATACTCTCTTCGCTTGAAGCGCTAGGCAAAAACATAGTTGTAGCAGTAAACAAAATAGACAAACTAAAAAACTCAGAAATAAAAACTCAAAAACAAAAGATACAATCCCTCATAGGCCCACACAAAACAGTTTTTTATTCTGCTGAGAAGGGCGATAGTGTCAAAGAACTTTGGTCAAAGATAAGTGAATAGTTTTGCACAGTTTTTATTTTGTAACAGGAGTATAATATAAGAGGTCGTATTAATTTAAAAAAAATATTTCATATGAAAGGTTTACACAAACTTACTTGGATCCTAGTAATCATCGGTGGACTTAACTGGCTACTTGTTGGTCTTTTGGGTTGGGATGTTGGCTCTCTCTTTGGAGGAATGTCTGCACCTATCTCAAAGATCATCTATATCCTAGTTGGTCTATCAGCTCTTGTAGAACTCTTCTCTCACAAGAAGAACTGCAAAGCTTGTTCTACAGGCTCTATGCCTAGCTCAACACCAAACATGTAACTTTGACAGGGCGCATGTTTTGCAAAAAAGCCTCAAGAATTCTTGAGGCTTTTTTGATTTGGGCTAGCTTTTCTTTAGAGTCTCTATTTCTTTGGAGCTGATTCTTTTGACAAAGCCTGGCTTCATGCTACCTATCTTGATGTTTCCAATACGAATACGAATCAAACTCTCGATAGTTAGATGGCAGGCATCACACATACGACGAATCTGGTGTTTGCGTCCCTCGGTCAAAACGATAGTAAAAGAGTTTTTGGAGAGCTTTTTTGTTTTAGTTGGCTTTGTTTTTATTTTGTCGAGCATTATGCCTTGTTCCATTTTTTGTAATGCACTTGGCTCTACTTGTTCTCTGACAAAGACTAGGTATTCTTTTTCTACTGTTGAATCTTCTTTGGTTAGGGCTCTAGCCAGTGAACCATCATTTGAAAGAATGATTAATCCTTCAGAGTCTTTGTCGAGTCTACCAATAGGTGCCAAGTGAGATAGGGCTGGTAGTCTGTCATGTATGTCTTTGTTCTCGGGAGAGGTTTTGCTAGTTTCTATACCTCGAGGCTTGTAGACCAAGATCGCTTCTTTGTTCTCTAGGCTTTTGTTGTTAACTGCTATCAAATCTTTTTCTGGGTTTATTCCAAATCCTGTTTCTTTGACAACTTTGTTATTGACCTTCACTTGTCCAGAAGCAATCAAAGCTTTGGCTTCACGACGAGAAGCGAGGCCCATATGAGCGATAGCGCGCTCTAGACGCTCTAGCCCGGGCGCTAGTGTAGATACGTCTTTTGGTTTTTGTTTTGATAGAGGTTTTGGGCCTTTTGGGGTTTTGTAAAATCTCTTTTTTGCAAATTTTGCCATAACAAATCCACTATAACATATATCTTTAAAAAGATTTTGTTGGTACAATTGTAAAGGTAAAAGAATTAATAAAAAACATTTATGGCAAAAGGAAACGACAGCAGAAAAAAAGAAACAAAGAAACCAAAAAAGGTAAAAGTAAAATAAACAAAAAGCCCCAAATAGGGGCTTTTTGTTTGGGCAGGTTTGGTATTGCTTTTGTGTGTAATCGTAGTATAATGATGAGTGTATACTATATTTATAGTAAGGGTGTACACACGAGACGAGTATCACCATGACACTATCAAATATAATTCTAATTTTACTTAGGGCAGAGAAGGGAAGAGTAAATGTTACAAAACTGTTTTATTTGGTTGGGAATTATTATAAAAACAACACACAGGAGCGTTCACCAAGCCAGCCACAAATCCTCCATGCTGTTGATCTACTATCTGAAGACGGCTTTGTTATCAAAACAGTCACAGGTAACCTTGTCGAATTTCAAATATCAAATAAAGGTTATGGTAAATTGCGCTCTTGGTACGCCCCAAAAAAGATGCTCTCAATCATAAGCAATGACTTTGCAAAAATGCTTTCAATAGTGGCTACTGCGCTTTCTATACTTGCTACGTTTTTGAGTATCAAGGCGCGCTACTAGATTGTTATAAAAAATAGGAGTAAACTTAGAGCATAGTAGAATAAATTTATTTTTTATGAATAAAACAATTGTTGCTCTTTTACGTATCTCGCTTGGTTTTATATTTCTTTGGGCTTTTGCCGACAAAACTTTTGGACTTGGTTTTGCGACGACATCTGCTAATGCTTGGATAAATGGAGGCTCTCCGACTTATGGGTTTTTGACTTTTGCTACAAAGGGACCTTTTGCTGACTTTTTTAAATCTCTAGCTGGAAACAACTTTGTTGATATTGTCTTTATGGCGGGACTTTTGTTTGTTGGCTTTACTATGCTTTTCAATAGATTTGTAAAATGGGGAAGTATCGCTGGTTTTCTAATGGTGGTGCTTATGTATTTAGCTGTGCTTCCGCCAGAGAACAATCCAGTACTTGATGATCATATAATCTACGCGCTTGTATTTTTGGGAATCTTTAGCTTTTATAGAAGAGATAGGGCATTGGTTTAAAAAAATAAAACAAAAAAAGGGCATTCTTTACAGAATGCCCTTTTTGTAGTATAAATAAGAAAAATATTCCTGAACCTTTTAAAAACTTTGTCATGACAAATGTTGGTATTAATTTATCGAACCTTTCAGAGAAACAGCAAAGAGATTATTCTATCTTCCGCCAATTAAAAAAAATTGCAAAAAAGTATAAATTTCGCCAGCTTTCAGAGAAAGCTCTCAAGAATATTTATACTCACTTGGGGCTGGTACCTCCGGTAGCGAAAAGAACAGAAGGGCTCTCCAAAAAGATTTCTTTTGTTGTAGAGATAAACCGTTTGGTTGTTTATCTCCACACAACTTTCAACAAGGAAACTCTCGAATTTACTGCAGGCTCTCTTTCTGTTGTTGTTGAGGATCCTTTCAAAAAAACTGCTAAGAAAAACAAAAGAGTTTTTTTCCGGCAATTTAACAAAATAGAGGGGGTGGCTGAAAAAGTAGAAGCTTTGATTGCCTTTTTCATCAAAGAGTTCAATGAAGAGAACCGTCCGCTTACCAAAAATGGAGACTGGGCTACTATCAAAGAAAAAGGCCAGGATAACTATGTTTGGGCTGATGGCTCAAAAACTATCAGAAGTCTGTTTCGCAATGCTAAAGCCAGTGGCCTTGTTTGGAAAGTCCAAAAACAAAGGATCTACTACGAAAAAACAAGAACCACTAAGGGTGTAAAGAGAAGGAGAAGAAAAATTAAAAAGAAATATAAGCAAAAAAGAAGCTGATATTTTAAGTCCCGCTACGGCGGGATTTTTTTTGGGTTATACTTATCTCATATGCAAACTATATATTTAGCTGGAGGGTGCTTTTGGTGTACTGAAGCGGTGTTCAAAAGTATCAAAGGTGTTTCTGAGGTAGTTCCGGGGTATATCGGAGGGGATTTGCCAAATCCAACATATGAACAAATTTGTAGTGGAGAAACTGGACACGCTGAAGCGGTCAAGGTTGTTTATGACGAAAGTATTTTGCCATTGTCTGACTTGCTCGAGATATTTTTTGCTACCCATGACCCAACAACACTAAACAGACAAGGTAACGATGTCGGCACGCAGTATCGAAGCGCTATATTTTTTACAAACAAAGAACAAGAAAATGCCTCTCATGAAGCTATAAAAGAAGCTCAAAAAAGCTTCTCCCAACACATAGTCACAGAAGTCGTGCCAGCTAGTGAGTTTTATCAGGCGGAAGAATATCATAGGGATTATTATTTTGCGCATAGCAACCAGCCTTATTGTATGATCGTTATAAGTCCAAAACTAGAAAAACTTCAGAAAGATTTTGCTGATAAGATTGTGTGATGA
This sequence comes from Minisyncoccota bacterium, assembly GCA_035438645.1. Lineage (GTDB taxonomy): Bacteria > Patescibacteriota > Minisyncoccia > Phycocordibacterales > UBA9973 > UBA4124. Next base: position 5,936 of record DAORIU010000009.1, on the reverse strand, counting down.
CTTACAAAACTGTCCAAAAAGAACTTCGCAAATATGCAAGCCAAGAGCGAGCAAAGACCAATGCTTGGTTTTTTAAGACTGGCAAAGGTCAGTATGGAGAAGGCGATAAATTTATCGGAGTCAGTAATCCTGATGCTCGAAAGGTAGCCCTCAAGTACCAAGCCCTACCTCTAACTGAAATAAAAAGTTTGCTCTACTCCAAGATTCACGAAGAGCGCTTTGTGGCACTTGAGATACTGGTTGCGAGATATGAAAGTGGCGATGTCAAAGAAAAGAAAAAAATAGTGGACTTTTATTTAAAAAACAAAAAGCAAGTAAATAACTGGGACTTGGTGGATACTAGCGCCTCTTACATCTTGGGAAATTATCTTTTTGATAAGGGTAGAAGTATCTTGTACAAACTAGCAAAGAGCAAGAGTTTGTGGGATAGGAGAATAGCTGTAGTATCGACGCACTTTTTTATAAAGCAAAAAGACTTCAAAGATATTTTTGCTTTGACACAAATACTACTCAAAGACAAAGAAGATCTAATGCATAAGGCCTTAGGCTGGATGCTTCGTGAGGTCGGAAAGAAAGATGAAAAGGTGCTAACTAGCTTTTTGGATAATCAGGCCAAAGCCCTACCTCGCACAACTCTTAGGTATGCAATAGAGAGGTTGGCTAGTGTAGAGAGATTAAAATATATGAAAAAATAAAACCCGCTTTGCGGGTTTTATGGTAACTTAGGAATTTCTTTTTTAAATTTGTTTGAAAGTTTTGTAACCTCTTCATAAAAGTCTTTCCATGGTTTTAATCTTGGACTGCAGGGATATGGGTCTTGATCGTGTATTAACGGGTCTGCTTGAACCTCTCTGTAAGAGAACATTTCATCACTTGAACATCCTACTAGGTATTTCAGATCGAACCTTCCTGGTAATAAAATCAAGATTCTTGCATTATTCATGATCCAATATTCAAACTCAATCTCAAGAGTTCTCTCAAGGTTTTCCTGGAAATCTTCTTGAAAGTAGTGAAAGGTTTTTATTTCTGTATCAATTTCTTCAAAAAGTTTGCACCAGTTTTCTAAAAGAGGTTTACGGAGATCTTTTAACTGTCTTTTCCTCGGTGGGATTTTTGACATAACAAATGTATTTTTTTGAATTTATAATTAATTTATCCTTTTGTCAAATATGTTAATATAATGCTTATGAATTATTGGTTAATAAAAAGTGAAGGGGATTGTTACGGGATAGACGATCTTAAAAAGGACAAGAAAACTCCTTGGAGCGGAGTGAGAAATTTTCAGGCGCGAAATTTTATGAGGGACAAAATGATGGCCGGAGACAAAGTACTCTTTTATCACTCAAATGGAACAAAAGAAAGTCCGACAGGAGTTTATGGTGTAGCAAAAGTCGCGTCCAAGCCTTACCCAGACGCTACAGCTTTTGATAAAAAAGATGATCATTATGATCCCAAGTCCAAAAAAGAAAACCCGACTTGGTTTTTGGTGGATATGGCTTTTGTTTCAAAATTTAAAAAGCCAGTCACTCTCTCTGAGATAAAGTTTGAGCCAAAACTAAGAGGTATAATGGTTGCCCAAGTTGGCAGTCGTCTTTCTGTCCAGCCGGTCTCAAAAGAGCATTTTGAGACTATCTTAAAAATGGCTAGTTAAAGTGTTATAGTATTGTTTATGGAGCGAGACAAAGAACTAGTACTCTACCAAATATTTTTTATATTTATTTTGCCTATTGCGCTTTTGGTTTTCGGCATAGTTCCTATGGCTTGGCGCATGATAGTTTTGTGTGTGGCAATGCTTTTTATGTATGGAGTGATCCAAAATGAAAAGATCTCTGACGAAACTATGGGGCTTAAAAATAAGACTTTTCGAAAGAGCCTTATACCGTACCTCATCTTTACACTCGTTGGCGCTTTTGTTTTTGTAAGACTATCTGATGTACTAGAAATAAATCCAAATATTCTTTGGTGGCAACATGCGCATTTTCTATTTCTTTTCCTGCCAGTATCTCTTTTGCAAGAAATAGCATACCGAGGCTTTCTCTTCCCAAAACTCAGAGAACTTTCTTCTAAGTGGTGGGTTGTGATAGGGGCAAATGCCGTTTTGTTTACTTTTTTGCACGTTATTTATCCGATGGCAAACTTGATGATTCCTGTAGCCTTGGTTTCAGGTCTTGCTTTGGCTATTATGTATCGCTACTTTCCAAATCTTATTCTTATTTCAATATCACATGCAGTTTTGAATTTTATAGCTGTTTTGCACGGATTCTTTTATTTTCACGAATAGCGGTTTTGTTGTAGCAGTTTGAGCAAACTAGGAGTATACTTTGTTCATATGGAACAAAAACATCACCCACTTGTAATACTTGGATTTATTTTAGGAGGTAGCTTTTTGGTGGCTTCTTTGGTTGGGGCTTTTACTGTTTTTAGGTTGCGCTCTCTCAACGACGTCGTTTCAGTAACAGGTTCTGCTAAAATGGAAGTAACTGCTGATCAAGGTAAATGGACTAGCCAAATCAGTCGCTCAGTTAGACAAAGCAATCTTAAGTCTGGTTATGAACAAATAGCCAAAGACTTGGTAGTTGTAGAAGACTTTCTTAAACAAAATGGTGTAGACAAAAGCAAGATAACTGTTGCTCCTGTTTTTATGATGGAGATCTACAACCAAAATGTAGATGCTGAAAAACAATACACTCTAACTCAAAACATAGAAGTTCAATCAGAAGAAGTACAAAAGCTTCAAAATCTTTCTCAAAGAGGAGGAGAGCTTATCAGTCGCGGACTTATTTATTCTACAAATTCTTTGGAGTTTTATTATTCAAAGCTTCCTGAGGCACGTATCGCACTCCTTTCTCAGGCTATAGATGATGCCAAGGCAAGAGCAGGGGAACTAGCAAAAAATTCAGGCAAAAGGGTTGGGTCACTCAAGAGTGCAACAAGTGGCGTAGTCCAAGTCCAGTCTCGCAACTCAACAGATGTCTCTGATTATGGATCTTATGATACTTCAAAAATAGACAAGCAGATCATGGTAACAGTTAAGGCTTCATTTACTCTCAAATAATCATGAAAAGACTTTTTCTTATAATCCTGACTCTCTTTGTTTGTGATTTTGATAAAGTTTGGGCGCAAGAAACTGCGACTGTAGAAGTTAAGGTAGAACAAAAACAAAACGCCTTAGATAAAGGAGAGGCAAAACTCAAAGAAATATTTACTCCTATATATCAAAGCCTTGAAGATTTTCGCAAAAAACAAGCCGAAAACTTTGCTACTGCTCGTGATAAAACAAAAGTTAAACTAGGGATAGTTTTGACGCAAGAAGCAACAGACAAACTAAAAGACTTCTTAGCCCCACCTAAAGCCCCAAGTCCTTTTCCAGAGGATGATACTTCTAAAGTAGAATCAAAAAAGTTAGACAACCCAGCGGATTATGGAAGGCTTATCCTTTTTACAGGATTAGCGGCTTTGTTTTTGAGTGTTTGGATGTTTTATACTGTTCTAGTCTTGCTTTTTTTGGCTATTTTGAGGTTAATTTTTAGATCATTTTTATAAGGCATTACTGTGCTAAAATAGCCTTAATGATCCGCAGTTTAGGCATTATTATTTTTTTATTTTTTTCGGTACTTTTTCTACCTTTTTGGTTCCAGGCTATTTTGTATATTTTGGCTATTTTAACGATTCGCCACAAGGTCTTGGTTTTGTTGCCAGCTGTATTTTCAGATATATGGTATGCACCTTATGAAGACTTCACTTTTTCAAATCTCAAAACAACTATTTTTGTTTTAGCCGCTTTGGGGATTTATTTGTTGATTATTAAAAACACTAGGTTGTTACAAAACAATGGTTTGGAGAAGAAGAAATAAAAAAATAAAAGTAGACGAGCTCAATCCTGATGAAATAATCATGGATGTTCACAACTTGCCATCTTTTGACCGGCAACAATTTGAAGGTCAAATAGAGAGACCTATCAGCAAAAGATCTTTGTCGGCGCTTTCTATTATACTTTTTTTGATTGCCGGAGTATTTGTTTTTCGGCTTGCTTATATCCAAATAGCTAAATATGATTTTTATACTCAAAAAAGTGAGCAAAATAGCTTTGATGCAATACCGCTTTTTGCTGATAGAGGAGTTATTTATGATCGGTATAGTACTGAACTTGTTTGGAATTCTCGCGATGAGCAAAATCAAATAACAAGACGCTCTTATACTGATGCGCATGGTTTTGCCTCACTGCTTGGTTATGTTTCTTATCCTGCTAAAGACGAAAAAGGAAAATTTTGGCAAGAAAAAACTATTGGAAAAGATGGCGTAGAAAAAGAGTTTGACGCTACACTCTCTGGTGAAAATGGTAAAAAGCTAGTCGAGAGTGATGTTGGAGGAAACATCATATCAGAAGGCGCGGTAGAATTTCCTATCCCAGGAGAAAATATTTATTTGTCTGTCGATAGTAGGATTCAAGAAGCCTTGTATGGCGGGATAAAAAGTTTGGCTGAGAGGTCTGGTTATGTTGGTGGTACTGGTATTGTTATGGATATCTATACCGGTGAGCTTTATGCTATGACTAGTTATCCAGAGTATAATTCAGAAATAATTTCTGAAGGGCTAGATAAGGCAACGATAAATAACTATTTAAAAAGCTCATCAAAACCGTTATTAAATCGCGCCATAGATGGAGTTTATACTCCTGGATCTATAGTCAAACCTTTCTTTGCCCTCGCTGCCTTACAAGAAGAAATAATCTCGCCCAATAAGGTTATTTTTACAAACGGAAAACTCGAAATTCCAAATCCCTATAATCCAAAACTCAAAACTATCTTTCGAGACAATGCTGATCATGGTCCAGTAGATATGAGAGAAGCCCTCGCTGTTTCTTCAAACGTCTATTTTTATCAAATAAGTGGAGGTTTTGGTGAACAAAAAGGTCTGGGTATAGCAAATCTAGAAAAGTATTCAAAGATGTTTGGGCTCGGACAAAAAACAGGTGTCAATCTAAGTGGTGAGCGTGAAGGTAACATCCCAAGTATAGAATGGAAAGCCAAAAGGTTCCCCGGGGATCCTTGGCGAGTAGGAGACACTTATAACACCTCTATTGGTCAGTATGGTTTTCAGGTTACTCCTATACAAATGGCCAGAGCCATTGGAGCCGTTGCCTCTAGGGGGTTACTCCAAACACCGACTATTTTAAAAGATGAAAGGAAAAAAGATGATGTTGCTCTAAGTATTAAAGATAGCGCTTTTGATGTTGTTCACGAGGGAATGAGACGAGCGGTTTTGGAAGGATCAACAACAGCGCTAAACAATGACGTTGTTCATGTTGCAGCAAAATCAGGTACCGCCCAAATCAAAAACAACACTAGGGTCAACTCTTCGGTAGAAGGTTTTTTCCCGTATGAAAATCCAAAATTTGCTTTTGTAGTTTTGATGGAGGACGGACCCAAGGTTTCCTCTGGTGCAGTGCACGCTTTTCGTCCCGTTATAGATCTCTTTATCAGCGATCCAAGTCTTTTGAACTAAGGTTTTGACTGACAATCAAAAAAGCGCTATAGTAAAAAATCTTTATGAAAGAACTAATCACACAAGAAAACAAAGAAGCCCTCGAAAAAGAGCTCAAAGAGCTATCTGGTCCAAAACGCCAGGAGATTATTTCTGCTGTTGAATATGCTAAGAGTTTGGGAGACTTGTCAGAAAATGCTGAATACCATGCAGCTCGTGATGCTCAGGGTAGACTAGAAGATAGAATCAAGCAAATAGAGTATGTGCTCAAACACGCTGAAGTGGTAGAAAAGCCAAGCGACGGTAGTGTAGCAGTGGGCTCAAATGTCGTTATCAAAAAAGAAGGGGAAACAAATACTCGAAATTTTGTTATTGTTGGCTCAGAGGATACAGATATGCTCTCAGGCAAGATTTCTTACAAAAGTCCTATCGGACAAGCCTTAGTAGGCAAG
>DAORIU010000008.1:2102-17026 GCA_035438645.1 Minisyncoccota bacterium | reverse complement strand
GTCGTTCAATGGATAGGACGCAACTTTGCGGAAGTTGTGATGTAGGTTCGATTCCTACCGAGAGGACTATTGAAAGAACGCCCTTTGTGGCGTTTTTTCAATAGCCCTCTCGGAGAAAGTCATCTGCATGACTTTCGTTAGGAATCGAAAGGCGCAGACATCCGCTTTAGCGGAGTCGAGCCGGGGTCGCGAGTACTTATGAACCTGAGCTTGTCGAAGGTGAATTAGTAACTCGTGACCGAGACTACCGAGAGTCGAGGGATATAAGCGAAGTAGTCCTACCCAGAGGACAATTGAGCCAAAAGAGGATACACTTTCTTTTGCGAACACGGACGAATCGGAAAGCTCTGCTTACCGAGAAGGCCATAAGAAAAATTCCCACACGCTGGGAATTTTTCCTATGGTCCTCGAGAGCACAACAACTACTCACCTAAGGTGACATTTCGTACAAATCTACAGAATAAGACCCGCACCAATCTATAGAGTTGTTAAAAAAGAATTTATAATTCATTCTTCCACAAGACACTGGATTATTTGAAGATTCAAATTTTGTAGTCAAATCATACTGTGCAGAATATGTGTACCTACCGACATTCCCATAAGTATAAGTAAACTCATTTGCTGTCCAAGGATGTGTTCCTGTATTTTTTGGATCAACGGGTAGTGTTGCTATATATGGGCTCAGATAAGAAGCAAGGGTTGACCATTCAGGTGTATTACTAGAAAAATACCCATTACAGTCATAGCCGCAAGGCGCAGGAGGATAATAACCATTTTCATTATAATAAAGCTCTAGGGCAATCCTTATCTGCCTCAGGTCATTTATTCTTTGAGAATCTCGAGCTTTTGTTCTAGATGTGTTGATAGAGACAACAACAACACTAGCAAGAAGCCCTATAATTGCAATAACAGTGAGTAGTTCCAGGAGAGTAAAACCTTTTGATAGACTTTTTTTCATGATGATACTAAAGATAGTATAGCGCTTTTAAAAAACTAGTAAACACCCCTATTTTTTAAGAAGTCTAGTTTACCCCAGACCACTCCTTTAGCTCACTATACTTCACTTCTCCGCAGAGCCACTTTTTGCTTTCTGTATCGTAATAAAAAGGCAACCCACCACAAGCGTCGTCTTTGTCACATTCTTTGACTAGTGCCATGTTTTCTTTGTTGTGCCAAACTTCTTTGCGAATGATTTTGACATCAGGAAATTCCTTCATCAGCTTGTCTGTGAGTTTAAGCATCTTTTGGCAATGTGGACACTCTTCTCCGTAAAATTCGTATAACATGGTTAGTTGTAAAGTTAAAAGTTATAAAGTTTATAAAGTATAGCAAAAAAACACCGAGAGGTGTTTTTTGTTTTTTAAAGCGAAAGGGCGCAATATTGTTTGCGCACCGAGGACTCTGCGTAGGCATCCGCAGAAAGCAGGCAATATTGCGCCCTTGAGCGACCTATTTCTCTTTTGAAATTTTAGAAAGAAGCGCTTTCTTGCGAGCAGCAGTACCTTTTTTGATAACACCCTTTTTAACAGCTTTATCTATAGCACTGTACCCTTCTGAAAGAGATGCTTTGGCATCTTTCCACTTCTTGGCTACAGAGAGCTTTTGTGTATTTTTGATAGCCTCTTTAAAGTTCTTTTTTACACGGTCATTAACCGCTTTCTTTTTAAGTGAGCTTCTAAGGGCTTTTTTTGCATTTCTGGTGATTGGCATATGTGGAAAGACTATATCAATAAAGTGCCAAAATGGCAATAGTAGCTACTCCAAAGGCGCCTTATTTGCTATTATGTCATCATAATGATCGCCCAAATAACAGGAGTGCTAATAGAGCAAAAAGATAAGGAGTTAGTTCTCGATGTCGGAGGTGTCGGCTACTGTATTTTTACAAATACAATCAAGCTAAACCTTGGTGAAAAAATTACCCTATATACAGAACTCATTATCAAAGATGACGCTCACGAACTTTATGGCTTTGAAACAAAAGAAGAAAAAAGTCTTTTTAAAATACTGATAGGCGTCTCTGGTGTTGGGCCAAAAACCGCTCTACAAATGCTCACTCTCTATAGCCTGCCGACATTGGTTAAAATAATAAAAACAGGAGATTCCAAATCTATTGCCCTAGTCCCCGGTATCGGCAAAAAAACTTCAGAGAAAGTGGTTATAGACCTCAAAGATAAACTTGATAAATTTTCTGAAACAAATGAAAGAGCAAGTACAGATCTTGTTGAGGCTCTCCTTTCTCTTGGCTACAAAGACTCTCAAATAAGACTAGTATCTGGCTTGGTGGATACAAAACTCCCTATAGAAAAACAAATAACTGAAGCCTTGAGACAAATCCAAAAATAACTATGCCTGAACTGCCAGAAGTCCAAACAACAGTCAACGGAATAAATCAAAAAACCAAAGGTCAAACAATTTTGGATGTTTGGACTGATTTGGCTATCCCAAATCCTATCAAGCAATTCATCGGCACGCTCAAAGACCTGGCTTTTTACAAAAAATTCAGAAAACTTCTTGTTGGAGCAAAGATAGTAAAAGCTAGTCGCCGAGGCAAAAATATTTTGATCGAGCTAAACAACAACTATACGATACTTATACATATGAAAATGACCGGGCACATGATGTATGGATCGTATGACTATGATAAAAAACAAAACTTTTGGACTGTCCACAAAGATGAAAAAAATGAGGCGCTCCGAGACCCTTTCAACAGATTTATTCATTTTGTTATTTCTTTTAAAAATGGAAAACATCTAGTTCTCAGTGACACAAGAAAGTTTGCCAAGGTTACGCTCATAAAAACCAGTGAACTTTTTGACTCAGATCACTTAAAAAACCATGGACCAGAACCACTAGAAGAAGGCTTTTCTCTAAAAGAATTTACTGAGAGAATAAAAAAATACAAAAACAAGCCTATAAAAATAGCGCTTTTAGATCATAGTGTTATAGCGGGTATTGGCAATATATATGGAGACGAACTTTTATGGGAAGCTGGCGTAAGGCCACTAAGACTAGTTAAAAACATTTCTGACAAAGAGTTTTCTCTTATGTTTAAAGCTATGAAAAAAGTCCTCAAAAAAGGTATAGACTTTGGCGGAGACTCCATGAGTGACTACCGAGACATAGATGGCAAAAAAGGAAAGTTTCAAAACACTCACAATGCTTATAGATTAACCGGAAAACCATGTAAGAAAAAAGGTTGTAAAGGAAAAATAGAAAGAGTTGTCGTAGGGGCTCGTAGCGCACACTTTTGTAACGTTCATCAAAAGTAGACACTTTCAATAATTATAATCAAAAATATAAACGCATAAAATCTTGCTAGATTTTTGCTCATGCTCGGCTCAGACAGCCTGCGCAAGTTACATTTTTGATTATAATTTATTTTCAGTGTTAGAATACTAAATATGAATGAACTAAAATGGTTTTTATATGCATTTTTTGGACTTTGGATTTTGTGGCTTATAACTGGAGGCCCTACACGATTTGAAAATAGAAATAGACAACTCCTAGAGCAGCCAGCCCCTATCGAAGGGGGCAGACCTTACAAAATAGAAGAACTAAAAACAAGATAGTTTTTAGTTATCTAAAATCCGAAACATTGCCACAGGTCCAGCAACAGAAACATTGAGAGACTCTTTTTTTCCAAGCATTGGTATTTCTACTATAAAATCTACTTGGTTTAAAACTTCTTTTGATAACCCCTCTACCTCGTTCCCTAAAACAAAAGCTATTTTTTCTACTTTTTTAAAATCTTTATAATCAACAGAATTTTCTGACTGCTCGATAGCAACAACACTATAACCTTCTGATTTCATTTCTTTTATAAGTTCAGATATATCTTGGTATTGCTCCCATGGTATAGTTTTTTCAGCACCTAGTGCGGTTTTTGATATATCAGATCTATCCCTACCAAACCTATCAACCGGAGATGGGGTTATTTGGCTTAGATAAATCTTAGAAATCCCAAGTGCATCAGATGAACGAAAAAGGGACCCTACATTTTGGGCACTTCTGATGTCGTGGAGAATTAGGATATAAGAATTTGCTTGCATATGTCCTTCATGGTATAGTTTTTTTGCATTTTTGCAATTTTGCGCTTATAGCTCAGTTGTAGCAGTTCCATCTGCAACGGATACATGAGTGGGGTGTAATTGAAAAAATAATATGCGCTTATAGCTCAGCTGGTAGAGCAGCTCCCTTTTAAGGAGACGGTCGCAGGTTCGAATCCTGCTAAGCGCACAATATAAAAAGCCACAAATTGTGGCTTTTTATATTGTGCGCTTAGAGTAAAACAACTGCTTGTTTTACGTCAGGATTCGAAAGGCACAGCGATGCCGGTAGGCAAGCGAGCCGGGGTCGCAAGTACTTATGAACCTGAGCTTGCCGAAGGTGAATTAGTAACTTGTGACCTAATACTGCTTTTAGTTGTGACCACAAGTGCGATTAAACAAATGTTTTATGAGAGAAAAGTCTAAGGAGAATCCTACATTAGACACAATATTCTCTGTGCTATAATTGGTCCATATGAATAAATTTATTCCTTGGATAGTTGGTTTATTAGTTTTAGGAGGACTTGTGGCTCTTTTGGTAGTTCAAGCAAACAAGCCTGGTAAATACGACAATTTAGCTCAATGTATAGAAAAAAGTGGTGCTAAGTTCTACGGTGCTTTTTGGTGCCCACACTGCCAAGCAACAAAAGCCTTGTTTGGTAAATCAGCCAAACTCCTGCCTTATGTAGAGTGCTCAACTCCTGATGGCAAGAGCCAACTCCCTATTTGTGCAGAAAAAGACATAAAAGGCTACCCGACATGGATATTTGCTGATGGTTCTCAGCTACAAGGAGAGCAAACACTCCAAGCATTAGCAGACAAGACATCTTGTCCTCTTAACTAAATATGTTCTCTACACTAGTTGGACTCGGTGTTGTTTTACTTCAAGCTGCGATTGTTGTTTTTCTAGCTCTTTGGGTTAGCAAATCTCCTCTTATACAAAAAGTTCAAGAAAAGGCTAATATCTTACTAGCTGTGATATTTATTGGGTCAGCACTTGGAAGCCTAATATACGAATACTCACTTGGTTTTGAGCCGTGTTTACTCTGTTGGTACCAAAGAATAGCAATATTTGGTATAGCTATTTTGTCACTAACAAATGACATAAGAAAAAGTACTGTTATGCAAAAACAGATACTACTTTTTTCTCTGTTAGGTCTTGGTGTGGCCATACTCCATAACTATATAGATCTCGTACCTAGTGGCTTGGATATATGTGGCACAGGGCCAAGCTGCCTCAAGCGTTATGTCTTTGAGTTTGGCTACATAACTATACCAATGATGAGTTTCACTGTATTGCTAGCTGGAGTCCTACTTTCACTATCTTTTTTAAGAAAAAATAAAGAACTTTCTAGCTCTCAAGAATAACTTTTTCAATAGCTAAGTCTAAAGAAAAGCCTTTTTGCCAGGACTCTTTTTGCGCAAGCATAAGCGACCTATAAAGCTCTAAAAAGTGTTTTTTGTTTGAGTTATTATCGATGAGTTGTCTGAGCTTCCAGTACAAAATACCGATCAGGGCTTCTGCGCTATGCTCCTGCCTAGAAGCTCGATAAGAGAGCCAACGATCTTTTTTGTTTGGCGCTGTTAGGGCATTTGTAACAGCAAATATTGTATTTGCTTTTGGCGCCTTCTTTTCTTCTTTTTGCTCAAAAACAAGGACTCCTTCCTTCTCTAGTGTTTTAACAACAGACTTAGGTAAAGAAATTTCTTCAAAAATAAAAAGTGTTGGACTAGAAAGTAGTGTCTTTAAAAGATTGGTGGATAAATCTTTTTGGTATTCATCAAGCAAAAAAGATGAAAAGACCACCGGTGTACCTATAGAAAAAAGAGAAGGAAAAGCATACTCCTTTAGATCCAAAATATTTGCTTTTGTATCATCTAAATATATTATCTCCCCTTTGTTTTTTTGTAGAGATTTTTCTTTTTGTTTATTTCGCCATTCTTTATTGGCACTTACTATAACCTCTATCATAAAACTTTTTTTACTGAAGCTTTGTACTTAAGATAAGTTTCTCCATATTTATACGCTAAAATACTTTCGTGTTTTCTGAAAAAAATATTTGAGAGTATATAAGCAACCCCTGTAGTGATGAAAAGCATGGCTGTACCGGTAGCAAAAGCATAACCAAGGACCAAAATCACCAACCCTAGCTGTGTCGGATTTCTTAAATATCTATAAGGGCCCTTATTGAAACAAATAACACCTGTTTGATTTTTAACCTTTTCAAAAATGTGGGAAGTTATTTGAGCCCAAGCCATAAGAGCTGGGCCTAAGACAAAACAAAGTGTTGCAAAAAAACTAGTGTTAGGTACAGAGAACTTTATTGGAAAAAAAATACTCAGACAAAGCCCTACTGAGCAAAGTAAAAAATAAGTCAAATATGATGTTGCCAGGACTCTATGAACTGATTGTGGTTTTTGGTTTTCCATATACTTAAGTATTGTATCACTACTTTAGTTCGTCTAGCCTTGCCCCTGTTGCCACAGAGGTAGCTAAAGGAACTGGGGTTATTTTGAGTTTTATTGGTGAATTATTTATAACAGAAACCATTGTTTTTATTACTATTTCCTTCACTTGCTCTAAAAGAGTGTCTTTGACCTCATAAACAAGCTCATCATGAATCTGTAAAACAAGGTAAGCGCCATTTTTTAGGCCAGCCTTCTCTAGAGCATTATCGATCTGATAAATAGCAACTTTTATAATATCAGCCGCAGTTCCCTGAAGTGGCGCATTGACAGCCATACGTTCCGCAAAGGCTCTGACAAATGGCATACTTGCATTGATAGTCGGAAAATATCTTCTACGACCAAAGGCTGTTTCTGTGTAGCCGTGTTCTCTAGCAAATTCTCTAGTTTTATCAAAGTACCCCTTGATTGTTGGGAAAGCTGAAAAATATTCATCATAAAATTTTTGTGCCTGATCTTTTGTTGTTCCGAGATTTTTTTGAAGAGCAGTCACTCCCATTCCATAAATTATCCCAAAATTAATAACCTTGGCACTACGGCGCATTTCAGAGGTTACCTCTTTTTGTGGCACACCAAAAACCAAAGATGCCACGCTAGCGTGAATATCTTCACCATTTTCAAAAGACTCTATAAGCCTTTTATCTGCTGAGAGCATTGCCAAAACCCTAAGCTCAATCTGTGAGTAGTCGCAAGAAAGAAATGTATATCCTTTTGGGGCGACAAAGCCTCTCTTTACTTCTTTACCCCAAACCCCACTAGCTGGCAAAGTCTGCATGTTTGGATCAGAAGAAGAAAATCTACCTGTTGTTGTTCCGTGTTGAAAAAACTTAGCATGTATTCTGCCGTCTTCAGATATATGCCCCAAGATACTTTCAACATAAGAAGAGAGAATCTTTTGTATTTCCCTTTGCTCTAAAATAAGAGGGATAATTAGGTGAGCATCTTTCAAGGATTCGAGTGTTTCAGCGTTAGTAGTAAAAGCTCCACTTTCTTTTCTTTTTCCTTTGGTTTTTATACCGAGCTTATCAAAAAGTAGGTTTGATAATTGTTTTGGAGAGTTTAGGTTTATCTCTTCTCCAGAGAGCTCTTTGACTGAAGACTCTATCTCTCTTAACCTTTTTTCTATTTTTGTTTTTAGTTCTAAAAAGTGTTCCCGATCAACAGCAACTCCCCTGTCTTCCATTTCTTTTACTATCGGTATTAGAGGTTCTTCTATTTTTTCGAAAACATCCTTTAGACTTCTTTTGCTAAGCTCTTCTTGTATTACCACCCAGGCCTCAGAGAGAGACTTGGTTTTTGTTTTTTGTAAAATAGTCTCATAATCAGAGATCGTATTTTCAGAATACAAAACCCATAAAGCTATTGCTGTTTTGTTTAGCAAAGATTGATCCACGTTTTCTTCTTTGGTTACCTCTTCTTCTATGGAGAAGATATTTTTTATTCTGTGGATCAAGCTTCTAAATTCGTATTTTGATAGTGCGTCCAAAATCTTTTGTGAGTCAACGCTTTCTAAATAACTTTTGTTTGGTAAATCAAAATCAACAGGAGCATCTGGGCGTATAGTAGCCAAGGTCTTTGAAAAAAATGCGTCTTCTTTGTGCCCTTCTAAAATACCAACCATTCTTTCAGAAATACCAGAAGCCACTACATCTTTTTTGTTTTTTTCTATTGCTTTATAAAGCCCCTCGATATTCCCAAATTTACTTATAATCACTGTAGCTGTCTTTTCTCCTATTCCTGGCACACCAATAATGTTATCTGACGCATCCCCTCTTAGTCCCTTGTAATCAACAAGTTGTTTTGGATCAAAACCAAACCTACTTCTAACAGCCTCTTCGTCATACAAAATAGTGTCGTTTAATCCTTTCTTTAAAGTAAAGACTTTGACCTTTTTTCCTTCAACAAGTTGCATTGTATCCATGTCTCCAGAAGCGATTATTATTTCTAAATCCGGAACCTTTTTAAACTTTTCAACTAATGTACCGATAATATCATCAGCTTCAAATCCTTCTGCATCCAAAACAGGGATACCAAAAGCTTCAAAAAGTTCTCTGGAGGTTTGTAGTTGTGAGACAAGCGCATCTTCTGCTTTTACCCTTCCTGCCTTGTATCCATCATAAGCATGATGACGAAATGTCGGCTTTGGTAAGTCAAAAGCAGCGACTATATACTCAGGTTTGAAGGTTTCTATGATTTTAAGCGTCATAGTAGTAACACCATAGAGAGCTCCTGTTGGCTCTCCGGCGCTATTAGAAAAGGCAGGAAGAGCATGGTAAGCACGGTGAATAATAGCGTGCGCATCCAAGATAACTAGTGTCTTTTTATTTTGCTTTTTCATATGGAAGAGGCCCCTCTATCACCCTTATTTCCCCTTCATGGTGAAGTGTAAAAGTTTGAGCATTAAGTTCAGCTAGTATATTCGGTATTCTTTCAGGCCACTCTATGATGACCAGAGCCTTAGGCTCTCTAAGTAGTCCAGAAAAGCCCAAAGTCGAAAGCTCTTGTTCGCTTTCTATTCTATAGGCATCTATATGAACTAGAGTATAAAAATCACTATGATTTGTTCGGTACCACTTAGCTATAACAAATGTTGGACTAGTGACTATCTCCTCAACACCAAGCTCTTTGGCTATGGCTTGAACCAAGGTTGTTTTGCCAGCTCCAAGTTCCCCATAAAAAGCGACAACAGTAGCGCTGTGCTCTGAAACCCTTAGGTTTGAGAGAACCTCTTTGGCTACAGAACTAAGTTCTTCTTGGGAATAAGACCTTTTCATATATTTAGGATTTTAGCACAAAAAACCACCCAAAAAAGAGGGTGGTTTTTTGTTTATTTAGAAAGAATAATATTATTCTTTCTTTTTAGCTATCTGTCTTCCGATAACTATAAGAGCTAGGATAACCAAGATGAGAAGTAGCCATCCAAGGAGAGTTTGTGGGAAAAATGATGTTAGTCCAAAAGCACTAGCACCAAGATTATTGTTTGTAGGACAATCGTTACTTACTGTTATAAGAGAGTAAGCGATAGCATCCTCTTGAGCACGAGTTGTTGTGTTTGTATAAACAACTGTTGCTGTTGTAACAGCTAGGTTACCAATAACAGCGCTTGAGTTTACACGAGCACTAACTTGTATTGTGCCTGATCCGCCTACTGGTATATCTCCTAGAGCGATAGTAACAGTTCGATCTACTACTTCATAATCACCTCGAGAACTATTTATAAAAGTAAGTTCTTTAGGGTGCGCAATTCTTAGAACTGCATTTTGAAGAGTTTGGCTAGAAACATTTTTATATGTAACTGTATAGTTCATCTCTCCACCAATACACATTCGGTCATAGATATTTTCTACGCGAAGCTCAAGGAGTGATGGAGCACTATTTGCAACCACAACATCTCTTTGAGTAACCACTCTAGTTATCACGCGAGGAGGATTGTTAACAATAACTGTTCCTCTTTGTGCTTGAAATCTAACAGTGTCTCCATAAGCGGTTCCATTTTGGTTTTGTACTACTGTTCTGTAGTAATAAACAGTACCAGCAGTTAGACCAGAAATGTTATCGCTTATATATGTACTTGTGTTTGTAGTAACACTTTGACTAGAAGTTCTGTTGCCAAAAGCTCCAGTTGTTCCCCATTCAAACCAAGCAGTTGTTGGGTATGTTGTGTTTGGTACAGCAAGACCATTTAGACGAGCTGTAGTTTGCCCAACACTTGAAGCGTTAGTTGTTATCGCTTGAGGTAGGGTGTTAGCTATAATTACTTGATTATATTCACTGTCATCTGTATAGCTTGAACAACCTGGGTCAGAAGGATAATCCCTTAGACCATCACCATCGTTATCATATCCATCATTACATTGATATGTATAGTTTATGACAGTGTTGTACTCGCTATCATCTATATAACTAGAACAACCAGGATCACTTGGATAGTCTCTAAGACCATCACCATCGTTATCATAACCGTCATTACACTGATAAACAGTGTTTACAATTGTGTTGTATTCATCGTTATCTGTTGGAGATGAACAACCTGGATCGTTTGGATAGTCTACACGACCATCACCATCGTTATCGATGTTGTCATTACACTGATAAACAGTGTTTACAATTGTGTTTGAGATCTTAAATCTAGCCACAAGTTTTCCATAGTCTCCTGCTTGAACAGTTCCAACATTGAAACCGCCACCAAACAGGTCACTGCCAGAAACTGGTGTACCAGCACTATAAGCTCCTGGGTACCACTTAGCATCTACAAAGGTCACTGTTTGTGAACTTGTAATACTAACTGAAGCACTTCCAGAAACTGTCGGCGCATTTGTTGCAGAAACACTACCACTAAAAGAAGCATTTGTAGTTGGTCCTTGAACTTGTGGACTTATACGAATAGTTGTTCCTTGAGCAGCACTGTTACCTGTATTGTGATAAAAAATGTGGACACCAATAGTACCATCGGCACTGCCTGTTGCTGTTGGTTGCCAACATCCATTTATCTGGACTTGCTGACATGTACCTGTAGAAACAGTCACAGTCGGCATTTCGCCCGGATTGTTAAACTCTGCACCAGCAAAAGCAGGAGTAGCCATAAGGGCTAGACCAAATATTGCAGATAGAGTTGTATAAATAAAGTTTTTCATAATTTTTCTCATCTTTCCTTTCTAATTTTCGACTCTGGTATTATAGCAAAAAAGGAAGCTTTTGTCAATGGCCTTACCATAATAAAAACCCCGATGAAAATCGGGGCTTTTTCAATGTTTTAAGAACTTTGTACTTACTACTACCATGTCTTTTTGGTAGGAGTGGTGGGTTTTTGGACTTTTTCAGGAGGAGTGTCGGGTTCTTCTTTTTTGGCTTCATCGGTCACAGGAAGGATTTTCTTCCCTATCAGGTGTCCTTCTACTTTTGTAGGAGATTCGGACCATAGTTCGTATTTCTCTGTATCCTTTTCCCTCAATAAGCGATCCTTTTGTTTTTCAAAAAATTTAGTCCCCTTTTTTCCAATATCCTTCTTTTTCAAGATTGATTTTTGACCCAGAGATTTTACCGTAAACATAAAACCGGTAAAAACAGGTTTTTCTTCCACTTTTTGCTTGGAAGGCAACCTCATTAAAAATTTAAGCTGAGCGCCTTTTATCAAAACCTGTATCGGCTCTCCATTAGAAAGGTAGGCCTCAACCAGAAAAACGGTGTTGAAGTTACGGTCCCCTTCAACAAGGGTTGTGGTATCTACATCCACCACCGGCTTGAACCAGAAATAACCCGGCTCACTCTCGTGTTTTTGAAGTTGTTTTTTTCCAAACACCTGGGAATTTGCCCCGACAACCGTCAGAACAAACACCAAAAATAAAGTTATCTTTTTCATTGTTAATTTGTTTTTTGTTTGCCTACATAATACATGATATAAATATTTTGTCAAGTATAGAAAAAAGCGATGGGATTTCCATCGCTTTTGTAAAAAATAGTTAAGTGGTCCACTTAATTGAGCGGTCCATGAGTAAAGATTACCGGATTTGATACAGGTAACAGGTTCAGAGGCCCATGTGTAACCACTTGCCCCTGGAGAGTCCTTCTCCCACCAGGCCAGTTGATATTGGTATTGTTTTCCAATACTGCACCAGTGACAACACCGGCACCAAAAAGAAGAAGTTTACCACCTGTAGTGTTAAAAAAAGGCTTTTTGTTTTTAACCTTTTTGTGCCCCTGGCAGGAATAATCTTCCCTGCAACCACAATCCTGTTGGACCTGTTGGTGGTTGCATGATGCTTGCTGTACCTGGTGGTTACACTGTTGAACCTGTTGGTGATTGCATCCACTTTGGACATATGAGGCTTGTTGCGCCTCAAGTGTGAATGTTTGGTTGTTGATTTTGTTATAGCTATTCCTTTCCACCTCTTTATAGGTAGAAAAGGTTTCTTTAACAGTATCAGTTCCATGCTCGATCACCTTTGTTGTGCCGGGAATAAAAACATATTCCTGTTTTTGTTCCTGCCTTTCAGCTGGCTTAATAACTGGTGCAACAGGCGCAGAAGACGGATAACCAAAGTTCCAGCAGTAAACCGACAGAACCGGCTCTTCCCATCCGGGATAAAACAGTCCTGTTTCTCCTGGCTTTGCCTTACGAGTCCACCGTCCCCATTTTTTATTTACTACATCCCAATAAGAAACTGTGTACAGTTTATTTTTATCGAGATCAGCAGTATAAAGTTCGGGAATGATTTCATCATTAATAACATCATCAGTAATCTCCCGGAATGTTTTGTACTTTTTGTTGAACTCTTCCAGGCAGACTTTGAAACCTTTATTGAACTGGCTAACACTCATAGTAATGAGGTCGGCGTCAGGATTATCAGAACGGAGCCAGGCAATAGTGCTGGCCTCGTTTTGCTTACCCTGTTCTTTCAACGTAGCATCCTTAATTTCGGTTGCACTAACTATTTGTGTCACACATAAAAGTGCGACAATAACAAAGAACATTTTTTTCATAAGTCATATTTTTAAATGAATGATTGAAAAACTTTTTTATCTCTTATACATCATAGCATATCTATATCTATTTGTCAAATAGTAAATAAAGGTCGGTTTTTAGGGCTTTTCCGCATAGCTCAAAGGGTTAAGTAAGGGTATAATAAAAGAACAATGGTTCAATTTGATGAAAACGAACAACAAAAAAGACTCTCCGAGCTACGAGACCAAGAAGAAGAAAGTCTAGTCGCAATGCTTGCTCAAAACAAATACCAAGTCCCCTTTGTAGACCTCTCAGCTCAATCTATAGACAACGACGCTATCAGACTTCTAACAGAAGAAGAGTCTAGAAGTTATGATGTAGGGCCATACAAACTTGTCGGCAAAAAGCTCTCTTTGGCTGTGCGTTCCCCTATAGCCAACGGTGCCATAAAAGCAAAAGAAGTACTAGAAGCCAAAGGCTTCACTGTCACCATGGTTATGGCATCAGAAAAAAGTATCAAAAAAGTTTGGAGTCACTACAAAGATCTTTCTTTTGCTACAACTTCTCGTCGTGGTGGATTGGATATCGCTCCAGATGTACTCTCTGACTTAGGACAAAAAATAAAAAATACCACTGACGCTATACGAGAAATAGAACTTGCCATAAACCAAAAAGATGCCAAACAACACATCTCTAGAATTTTGGAGGTTATTTTGGGTGCTGGTATCGGTATCGGGGCCTCTGATGTTCATATAGAACCCATGGAAGATAAAGTAGAACTGAGATTTCGTTTGGATGGGGTTCTCCAAATCATTACTCATTTTGACTTCGAAACATACAAACAAATAAACACTCGCATCAAACTTCTCTCTGGTATGAAGCTTACTATCGCCAACAACCCGCAAGATGGACGCTTCAGTGCTTTTCTACCAGAAGTTGGAAGTGAAAAAGAAATAGAAATATCTTTCCGTACTTCTATGATCCCTGGTGCCTATGGTGAGAGTATCGTGCTTCGTATTCTAAATCCAAAGAGCATCGCAGTGAAACTCGATGAGCTCGGTATCAGTGAGCCACTCTTTAAACTATTCACACAAGAAATCCAAAAACCAAACGGCATGATACTCCTCACTGGTCCAACAGGCTCTGGTAAAACCACAACCCTCTATGCCTTTTTGCAACAAATTTATTCTCCCGAGAAAAAAATCATCACCATCGAAGACCCTATCGAGTACCACCTCGCAGGCATCACCCAAACACAAACAGATCACAAGAAAAACTACACCTTTCTAGAAGGTCTTCGTTCAGCTTTACGACAAGATCCAGATGTGATCATGGTTGGAGAAATCCGAGATCCAGAAACTGCTAAGATAGCTGTCGAATCAGCCCTCACCGGCCACATGGTTTTCTCTACTTTGCACACCAACAATGCACAAGGAGTGATTCCGAGACTTATCGACCTAGATGTAAATCCAAAGATTTTGGTTTCAGCTCTCACTCTCTCTATCGCTCAGCGCTTGGTTAGAAAGCTCTGTAATGATTGTAAGGTAGAAGCAGAAACCACAGAAGAAGAGCGCTCTCATATAAATAGAATCTGGGAACAAGCCGTTGCTGAAGGCAAAGACCTCACAAGCTTTGGTATTTCTAAAGATGTTACAAAACTCTACCGCGCAAAAGGTTGTCCGCTATGTAACAACACAGGCTACAAAGGACGGCTCGGAATATTTGAAGTTATAAAAACTGATGAAAATATCGAAAAAGTTATCACTCAAAATCTAAGTGAAAGAGAAATCAAAAAGATATCTGAAAAACAAGGCTACCTAGATATGAAAGAAGACGGGCTTGTAAAAATACTAAAAGGTGTGACTGATTTTGCAGAAGTTGAGTCGGTGGTTGATTTGCAGGAAGATTAGGTGGCGCTCGGAGATATCACTATCACTTTCTGGTTGCGGAACTCGCCAGATAGTTTTCTG
>DAORIU010000008.1:0-2002 GCA_035438645.1 Minisyncoccota bacterium | reverse complement strand
CGTCATACGTAAAGCATGATTGTTGGATAGCCCCAGTCGTAACCAAAACGTCCAGCGCCTACACTTAGAACCTGAGGCTGACTGCTTAGAGATTTATGTCTTCTTGATGTAAAATACAATATGGTTTAACAGAAAGTATTTATTTCTGAAAACATCATAGCATATACTAAATATTATGTCAAGCACCAACAACAAACCCCCTTTTTCTTCTCCGGACGAGCCCCGCTTCGCTGAAGCTTTGCAGGGCGAGCAATTTTCGGATAATGTTTTGCGTCCAAACTCTTTGGATGATTATGTTGGGCAAGAACATATCAAAAAGAACCTTAGTGTATTACTCGGCGCTGCCAAAGAGCGTGGCCACAACCCTGAACACATACTTTTTTATGGTCCACCAGGACTAGGAAAGACTACTTTGGCTCACGTCATAGCTAAAGAAGTCGGAGCAAATATCAAAATAACATCAGGGCCATCTATAGAGCGTGTTGGAGATCTCGCAGCGATACTTACAAACCTGCAACCAGGCGACATGTTGTTCATAGATGAAATACATAGACTCAACAAAAACATAGAGGAGGTGCTCTACCCTGTTATGGAAACCGGAAAGCTGGATATCATGATCGGCAAAGGTCCAAGTGCCCGCACTGTTCAGCTCGACCTACCACCATTTACTCTCCTCGGAGCAACAACAAGATTTGGAATGATTAGTGCGCCACTACGCAGTCGCTTCTCTGGTGGAGCATTTCGACTTGAATTTTATACTCCTGAAGAAATAGGTACCATACTCAATCGCTCTGCTTCTATCCTTAGTATCGATCTTCCAGAGAGCGCCAAAGAAGATATCGCCAAAAGAAGTCGACAAACCCCTCGTATCGCCAACTATCTACTTCGTCGCGTGCGAGACTATGCGCAAATGCATCGTAGTGAACTAGATGAAAGCTCGGTCAAAAAGGCCTTTGAAATGCTCGGTCTCGATGAGCACGGTCTTGGTAGTCAAGATGTCCTCCTTATGAAAACTGTTTTGGAAAAATTTGGTGGCGGGCCAGTGGGTGTAAAAAACATCGCAACAGCTATGGGCGAGGATGAAGGTACTATAGAAGATGTCGTAGAGCCCTACCTTATACAGCTCGGATTTCTAGAGCGCACCCCTCGCGGACGATCTCTAACCGAGAAAGGAAAAGAGTATTTGAAAAAATAATGCCGAAAAATAATCAAAAAATAATCGCTATAGACCCAGGGTATGACCGTTGCGGGGTTGCTATCGTAGAAGAAATCTCTGGCAAACCAGTTGTCATCTTTTCTACTTGCATTACAAGCCAAAAAACAGATGAGCAATATCTGCGCTTGGCTTCTATCTTTAAAGAGCTTGAGAGCCTAATAAAAGAGCACTCTCCCACCCACATGGCCATAGAAACACTCTTTTTCTCTGTAAACAAAAAGACGGCTATAAAGGTAGCTGAAGCGCGAGGGGCGATACTGGCCTTGGCAGGGATAAAAGGTCTGGCTGTTATAGAACTTTCTCCCCAAGCCATCAAAGTGTCTATGACTGGATCAGGAAATGCCTCAAAAGAGCAAATAGAAAAGATGGTAAAACTAACAGTAAAACTACCAAATAAAGCAAAACTTGATGATGAAATAGATGCTATAGCTCTAGGGGTAGCGAGCCTGCAAACATTACACCTCGAAAATATGAAAAAAGGTCTTGCCAAATAAAATAGATTTTGATACAACTTATACCATTATAAAGGTAAAAAATATATTTCGTAAAATATGGATTTTGATACAAGTGAGACAGTAAACGAGGAAGAATTAAATTCTTTGGATCTGAAAAAGAAAGACGATGCACTTTTAGATGTTGATGTTGATGATGTTGTTGACCCAGATGTAATATCAACAGAAGAAGATGAGGCTAAAGAGGCATCTGACAAAGGAATGTTTATAGATGATCCGGAACTCGAAGAATACATGAGTCAAAATAGATACGAAGACGCTTACTAATACTCCT
>DAORIU010000007.1:0-17054 GCA_035438645.1 Minisyncoccota bacterium | reverse complement strand
TGTAGGAGCCGGCATCACTAGATGAACCTATTTGTACTTCTCCAGAAGAATTGAGTTTAAATTGACTAGTTGTAGTATTTCCGCTCGTTGATAGGTATAGTGCGCTAGATGTGGTGTAAAAACCTACATCATTTGCTGTACCATTATAATTTCTCATTATACCGTGACCAGAATTACCAAAGTACAATGCTCCTTCTGTGTTTGATGTAGTACCAACAGTAATAATTGGACTTGAACCACGAACGTCAAGAAGTGTTGCTGGACCTGATGTTCCGATACCAACATTACCGCTTCCATCAATACTGAAATCATCGTTTGTACCAAATGCAGTTCTTGCAATGATAAAACGATCGTTATTTGAATCATCAACACCCATGATGTAAGAAGCGGTACCATCAGCAAGTTCAAACTTGATATACGGATCAGTGTCAGTACCTAAAGAAGTGATCGCAAGACCTGCTGAAGCAGTTGCGCTGTGAATGTTTAGCAGATCATCTGGAGTAGTGTCCCCGATACCAACGTTACCGCTTTCAAAAATTGCCGCATAATCCCAACTTGTTCCAACACGAAAAGCTGTTTCATTTATGGCGCTTGCAGAAGAAAGATTGCCAATGTTTATTCCATACAAAACATCTGTATCCCCTGTTGTAGCAGATGTTGCATCTATGTTAATAGCCGAAACAGTATCAGCATCGGCATCATTAAAAAGTGTAATATTTAAATCTTGAAGCGATGATGTGTTGGTGATTGATTGGGTTTGTGTAAGTAGGCCTAAAGAACTAATCCAAAGCGGATTTCCAGAACCAACTGCAAAAATACCGTTGGTTGTAGTATCATCTCCAATAACAACAGCGCCTCCTGAAGACGGAACAGTGATGGCTACATTATTAGCACCTCCTGAAGCAGAAAAATACCCAGCTACATTTGTACCCAACCCTCCTGATTTTGTGTTTGTTGCATATAAAGAATAAGTTGTATTAGTAGAACTAAAAGCTCCAGTATTTTCAATATTTAAAATTTTACGACCACCACTAGAGCTTGTTGAACTAGAAGCAAGTGTAAGACCATTTCCAGTTGTCAAAGAATTCCATCTCCAAATCTGTTCTCTGTTTACATTGTTTATGTCATTTGAATTTGTTGCTGCGGTTAAATCATTTAAAGCAATACCTCCGTCTAGCGCCTGGAGCTCTGCGAGAGAAATAAGAGTGCCGTCCGCATCAATAGCATTATCCCAGCTTGATCCAATGCGCATCGCTATCTCACTTACATCTACATCCGCAGAAGTAAGATTGCCTATATTAATCCCATATAAAGTATCACCGTCTGCTCCTGTTGCAGTAGAAGTAACATCTATATTAAAGGCCGAAATAGTATCAGCATCGGCATCATTTCCAAGGGTCACATTTAAATCATAAAGTGAGCTTGTATTGGTAAGAGTTATGTTTGAGGAAGAAACAAGTCCTGATGAACTTACCTGGAACAAATCACCAGAGCCAACAGTAAAGAGAGCTGTTGGTGTGGTATCACCAACACCAACATTCCCTGATTCAAATATCGCTGCATAGTTATTTGTTGCTCCTGTTGCTGTAGCATAAAGACCAACATTTGTTGTTGCCGCACCAGTGTTTGAGAAATAACCAGCATAGTCAGTGCCAGTTGTTGCACCTGTTTGTGATACTTGGAGAGTTTTGTTATCTGCGGTCGTTGAGTTTGTAGAAATAGAAACTATATCGTTCGCAGTTGTCGGTGAAAGAGTTGTTCCGGTTCTTTGCCAAAAAGCTGAGGCAGAGATATCAGAAGTTAGCGCCACTGTTCCAGAAGCATTTGGAAATGTCCATGTACGCGCCGCTGTTAGGTCAGCATTTGTGATAGTCCCATCAAATCTTGCAGCTCCTCCCGCTGTTACAGAAAATACCAGACGATCGTCTGTAGATGTTGAGGTTGAAACTGTTAAACCTCCAGAAGAAATAGCTCCTGCCATGTTTAGAGCACCAGAGTTTAGAACAGGGATATTATTTCCTGTTGGTGTTTGGCTTGGTGTGAAGCCACCAACTGTTCGAGAGTTAATAGCAAATCCAGAAGAAACAACTTGTTGTCTTGGAGAGAGGGTTTCAAAAGATACTCCAGAACATGAACTTGCTACTTGAGCCGCAACTTCAACGTTTACAAAAACTTGATCATCATCAAAAGCATATCCTGCCAAACTATCACCCCCAGCAGAAACATCTCCAATGTTTCCATTGAAAACTCCTTCTCGAGTAAGGATAGTCATAGTGCTCGGTGTTCCAGCTGGCCAAACCTTTGAACCTCCTGTTGAAGCGTTGTAAAGAGAAAAACGGTAACAGTAGTTTGTACCACTTGGCCCACCCAAAAGATCTCCACTACTGTCCATCAAGCGTCCTTGGAAGTTTATGATACTTGGAACTCCTGCAGCAGCATTCGCTATAGAGGCGAAATTGGAGAAAAATATTGATGCCAAAATACAAAAAGCGACTACACTGAAGTGGAGCTTTTTCGCAAAAAACAAACTGTGAAATTTTGTATAGAATTTCATTAGTTCTACCCTTATATTTTAACACAAAGAGCCCTCTCTATGCATATATAAATAGTAAAAAATTTGTGTATAACTTTATGCATAAAAAATCACCCCTTGCAAGGAGTGATTTTAGAGATTTTTTCTGTTAATTTGAAACCTTTTTTGTAACTGCTTTTTGTGGACTTGTTAACTCTTTTGGAAGGAGGGATTCTAACTCTTCAACTGTTTTAAAACCGCTAACAGTTTTACCATTAACAACCAAAGAAGGAAGAGTGTTTTGGATTTTATATATAGAATTCAAGGCTTTTATAGTCGAAAGATCTAAGTTGTAATCAAAAGAATAAACTCTCAAAGCTTGGTATTTTTCTCTTAGCGCATCCAAAACATAGCCCTGCTTTACACACTCACTACAAGCATCCTTACTTCCATAAAAATAAAAAATGGTGTTGATTTTCTGCTTACATCTCTCTGCAATTCTTTTGGTAAGCAAAAAGTCCTTGACTTGGAGTATAGTGTATTGCTTTTTTAAAAGCTCCACTTCATCTCTGTTGCCTGTTGTTTGTTCAGTATAAGAAATCTTGTCCGCAATAGTAGCTATCTCTTTGGAAAGAACTGAGTTGCTAAGATCCTGACAAGAGAGCTCTTCAAGCAAAGAAAACTGGGTTTCAGAAGAAAGTATGTCTATTGCTATTTTGTTTTGGATATCTTTTATTTGATTTATTTTTTTATTATTTACATAAGAACTCAAATACCATCCAACGGCAAATATTCCGCATGTAACTAAGAAAACAAAAAAATATTTTTGAAAACCTTTCATCTAATTATTTTTGGTTAACGCCATTTTGGCTGCCCTGCTCTAGTAATTGTATTCCAAACAGCTTTCAAAAGCCATATCGGAGCAATGACACTATAGATTAGCAAATAAGGAACAATATGCCAATTTATAGCCTTACTTTGCTTTGAAAGTTTTGTTCCAACGATTATAGAAAATATAACCATAGAATAAAGTATCACCGAAATAAAAAATATCGTTTTAGTATTAATAAAAAATAAATCAAAGTGTGGAGAAAATGTTAGATCAAAACCTTTGATAGAAATTTCTGTTATTTTTTTTATTAAAAACAAAATGAAGTTGTACAAAAGAGCAAAAGATAGATAACAAACAGCAATTATAGAAATAATTCCTGACGGAAGAGTGAAGAAAGAAAAGTTTCCATATCTTGTTTTAAATATTAACCTTCGATAATCTATCGTGTTTTGAATAAAACCATAAATCCATCTGAGTCTTTGTTTATAAAGCTTTTTTACAGTATTTGGAGTTGAGGTAAAGACATAAGCAGTATGGCAGTGGTCAATTTTCAAATGATGCTCTTGCATTCGATATGCTATTTCTTGATCTTCAGTATTATGAGCTTTGCGGAACTTTCCTATTTTTTCAAAAACCTCTTTTCGATAAACAGAAAAAGGTCCAGGTGTTACGTGTATAGCACCGAGATAAGCCAACATACGTTTGTTGTAAGTACTCATGTTGTATTCAACTCTTTGTGCATACTGCAAAATATTTTTTGGTTTATTTACTATCAGTGATGGTGCCACCGCCATAGTCTCTGGTTTCTTTTGAAAAACATTTATCATTCTCTTTAGTGCATCTGGCGCAACAAAAGAGTCTGCGTCCAAACAAGAAATAAAATCAGCTTTTGTATTATCGATACCGAAGTTCACTGCGGTATGCTTACCACCATTTTCTTTTTGGAAAATTCTAACTTGTGGATGATCTTTATACTTGAGCATTTCTTGCCAAGTATCATCTGTTGATCCATCGTCGACAACTATCAGCTCTAGTTTGTCTTTTGGGTAGTCCAAATTTAAAAGAGACTCAATAGTTCCGTGCACAGTTGTTCCCTCGTTCCACGCTGGCACAATTACTGCCACAGTTGGAAAATCTGTCAAAATTGGCAGATCTTCATCGTGGAGTTTGTTGAGGTGTTTCCGGCGCTCAAAAAAAGTAACCATGAAAAAAACCTGCACATAAAGGGCCAAAAAGACTATTATATACATAGCTATTTCTGAAAACGGCATGTATAACAAATTAGCATATTTTGCGCTATACTGCTAGGCATGGATCACGTACGAAACCGCGGTCACGGTTATGTACGCTGACACAGTATGGTATTCTCAGTATCATTTTTAATAAATTAATTCAATAACAGAAAAGCGCCGATCGCAGCCTGTTTCGTACGTGATGGAACAAGAACAAAATACAAACCCACAAATCAAAAAGTTAAATATCAGTACTCCCGCAGCTATTATTACGGCAGGAGCGCTCATTGCTATAGCTCTTATATTTTCAGGAAAAGGT
The DNA here is from genome assembly GCA_035438645.1 of Minisyncoccota bacterium. Taxonomy (GTDB): domain Bacteria; phylum Patescibacteriota; class Minisyncoccia; order Phycocordibacterales; family UBA9973; genus UBA4124. The sequence goes on along the minus strand of DAORIU010000007.1, from coordinate 12,159 downwards.
ACAGAGATAATAAAAAAGCCTTCAAACAATGCAGATGTAGCTGAAACAAAACCAGTAGAACCAGTATCTCTGCGACCAAACGATCATGTTTTTGGTGATTTAAGTAAAGCAGAGGTTGTAATAGTTGAATACTCAGATAGTGACTGCCCGTTTTGTCAGCGTTTTCATCAAACAATGAAAGATGTTGTTAAAGATTATGGAACAAAAGTTGCTTGGGTATACCGATATTTTCCTCTTAGTATTCATGCCAATGCCGGTAATGAAGCCATCGCCCTAGAGTGTTCTGCTGAGCTTGGAGGAAACGATGTCTTTTGGAAATATCTAGATGAAGTTATAGAAATTACAGTATCACCAGAGAAAAGTGCAAATATTTTGACAAGTTCCGCTGTAAGACTAGGTCTTGATGAAAAACTATTTAGTAAATGTTTAACCAACCAAAGCATTGCCAAAAAAGTTGCTGATCAAAGTGCTGAAGCTCAAGCACTCGGCGCTCGTGGTACACCATATAGCATCGTTATAAACAAAAAGAATGAACAAGTTGCTATCCCTGGAGCTTACCCAATAGAAGAAGTAAAGAAAATAATAGACGGATTGATAAAATAATTATTTATAACTAAAAAACCCTTACATTGTAAGGGTTTTTTAGTATATTTATTTAATCAAAATAATTTCGAAGTTTTTGAATTTTGTCGTTTTGTCTTAGTTTTTCATGAACCTTGGCTTCAATTTGTCGGATACGCTCACGAGTGACACCAAACTCTTTTCCTACTTCTTCGAGTGTGTGTTGTACACCATCGACAAGTCCGTAACGCATCTCCAAGATTCTTCGCTCTTTAGGAGAGAGCTCTGCTAGGACAGCACCCATTTGCTCTTTGAGCATGTTGCGAGTAGCTTCTTGGTCAGGACGAAGAAGTTTGTCATCAGGAATAAATTCTCCAAAAGTAGATTTGTCCTCATCATCCCCTATTGGTTGCTCAAGTGATCGAGTTTCTTGATTGATTTGTTCGATCACGTGAACCTTTTCTACTTCTATTCCCATTTCGTTAGCGATCTCTTCAGCTACTGGATCACGACCCAAGTCTTGTCCAAGTCTTCGCACAACTTGTTTGTATTTTGAGATAGTCTCAACCATGTGAACTGGGATTCTAATAGTTCGAGATTGGTCAGCAAGTGCGCGAGTTATAGATTGACGGATCCACCAAGTAGCATAAGTGGAAAACTTGTAACCCTTAGTCCAGTCAAATTTCTCTACTGCTTTAAAGAGTCCGATATTTCCTTCTTGGATAAGATCAAGCAAAGTCAAATCAGCTGTTCTATTTGCATACTTTTTAGCAATAGAAACAACAAGTCTAAGGTTGGCTCGAGCTAGCAAGTTCTTAGCTTCCAAGTCTCCTGCTGCAATGCGACGCGCAAAATCTTTTTCTTGAGCTGCATTGATAAGAGCATATTGACCTATATCTTTGAGGTACATCTGAACAGAAGAGAAAGTATGTGTGTCTTTTACATATTTTGAAAGATCCTCTGTATTATCAACATCGAGCAAGTTTCCTCCCTCTAAGACGTCTATGCCAGCGACAGCAAATTTTTCGTATATTTCATCTAGAAAAGCGATATTGTTTTCAATATCTGGAAACATCTTCAAAATCTCATCATAAGTGATGAAGCCCCGCTTTTTACCTTTTACCAAAAGCTCCTGCGCTTTTACTTCCATCTCTTGGAGTTTCTTGGCTGAGTTGGCTTCCTTACGAGGAGTAGCACCAGCATGACGAATTGTTATTGGTTTTGGTTTTACCTTTTCTTTTGTTTTTGAAACCACCTTTTTAACTGGTTTCTTTGAGGTTTTACTTTTTACTAAAATTTTTCCCTTTGGAGTAGTCTTTTTTTTGTTAGCAGTTTTCTTTGCTAAAACCTTTTTTGGCTTGTTTTTTGTTCCACCTTTAGGCGGAGTTTTCTTGGTTACTTTTTTCTTTTGTGCTTTTTTATTTGTCTTTGGCATATTTCTATTGCATCATCTACAAAAAAACCTTATTTGTCAAGCATAAAACCTACTTTATGCTTCAAGCGCTACTATTGCGCTCATGTCGACTTTTTATAATCTCACTTAAAACAGCTGTTATCCTAGAGACCTCCTGTTCGTCTCCTCTTGCTTCTGCCTCCTTCAAGTCTTTCATATAAGAAACCCTCATGTGTGAAAGAAATTCTTGTAAAACGCTATCTACCAACTCTTTTGCTACTTTTTCTTGATCTTCTTTTTTCAGATTTACGTATTCCTCTTCTACAACAATAAGCGCCCTACTTAACCTATCTTCGTCTACCGGTGGTGCTGAAAAAACCAGCCCTCCAACAGAAACAGTGTTTAACTCTTCGGCTATTTTCTCTATAGCCTCTCCACCAAACCTTTGCCTCAATGCAATCAACCGCTCATAAGCCGAAACGTCTTTGTTTTTACTATTAGAGATAACCATATCTTCTTTTGGTAAATCATTAAAGCTTTGTTTTAGTTCTTGATCTATAGTCTCTGCTGGCATTTCTATTTCTTTGGCAATTTTGTTGATGTAGATATTTCTTTCCATCGGAGAGAGGACCTTGGCCAAAAACGGGAAAAGTTTTTGTTTGATGTTTTTGACAAAAGCATGTGGAGAACTAGATTGCTTCTTAATAATATCTAGATGATGATCTATAAAGTGCTTGGCTTCTTTGAGTCTTTCTTTCCAAGCCTCAGAGCCATTTGCCAAAATATAATCCGCTGGATCATGTCCGTTTGGTAAAACAACTACTTTTGGATTCATCCCTAAAGACAAAGCGACAAGTGCTGCTCTATCCATAGCTTTCTGCCCTGCCTCGTCCCCATCAAAGGCTAGGAAAATATTTGAGGTTAATCTAGAGACAATGGAGAGATTTGAAAACGGATCTTTGGCTGACTCTGCCGAAACAGCAGTTCCAGAAGTAGCTACAGTATTTTTAAATCCCGCTTGGTGCGAAAATATCAAGTCCATCTGCCCTTCAACCAAAATAGCAAAGTTGTGCTTTCTGATATGTATCTTAGCCTTATCAAAACCAAAAAGTGTTTTTGATTTTTGGAAAACTTCTGTTTCTGGAGAGTTCAAATACTTCGGACCATCATCACTTTGAGGGAAAATCCTACCAGAGAAAGCAATAACGCGTGAGCTACTATCACAAATAGGAAACATTATTCTAGAGCGAAAGCGATCATAGACTTTGTTTTGTTTTGAGTTTGGATCTTCTACTGATTTAGTTAGCCCAGCCTTTAAAGCTAGAGATTTTTCTTTTGCATCTTTGCAAACATTTTCGATAGTTCGCCATTCATTTGGTGCATAACCGATACGAAAGTCACTGATTGTTTCTTTGGTTAAACCCCTTTTTTCCAGATAGTTAAGAGCCTCTTTGTTATCCTTCAAAAGATTTTGATAAATCAAAGTCGCCTTCTCAAGTATTTGGTAAATACCATCATCATCGGAAGAATTGTTTGAATAACCAGCGAGATTGACCCCTGCTCTTTCAGCTAATATTTTGAGTGCACCTTTTTTGTCCAAACCTTCAAACTGCTCTACAAAAGTAAAGATATCTCCTTTGGCACCACAACCAAAACAGTAGTAAAGGTTTCGATCTGGAGAAACATAAAACGAAGGAGTCCGTTCATTATGAAACGGACACTTCGCCTTATACTGAGGACCATTTGGGACAAGCGTTATATAGGAAGACAGAACTTCGGTAATAGGCAATCGATCTTTAATAGTCTCGAATACCGTTTTCATCCTTTATTCCTCTTGGTTCTTAACGTTATTAACTTTGAAGATTTCTCTTTCTTTAAATCCAGTACCTGCAGGAATCAATCGTCCAACAGTTACATTTTCTTTTAGACCTCGAAGGTTATCTTTTCCTCCACGGATTGCGTTGTTGATAAGCACACGGTTTGTGTTTTGGAATGAGGCTGCAGAAATCCAAGATTTTGCAAACAGAGCTGTTTGAGTAATACCTAGGATTATAAGATCAGCTTTTGCTTCTCTTAGACCCATGTCACGCATCTTTGCGTTCTCTTCTATAAGATCAGTAACCTCAACGACATCTCCGATAGAAAATGTTGTATCTCCAGCATCTTTAACTCTGCGTCTTGAGAACATTTGTCTAACAATTATCTCTAAGTGTTTACGAGCAATTGAAGCGCCTTGTAGTTCGTAAACTTTTGAAATTTCACGAATTATGTAGTCTTCCGCCATTTCTCGGCCTCCTGCTTCATATACTTCTTCGATATTTGCAGATCCATCTGTAAGGAGCTCTCCAGCTATTACTTCTTGTCCAACCTTTACGATAGGAACACGGCGAGGGTTAACTAAGTAGTCCACACTTTCTTTTTTAGCAGTTGAGTCACTAGAGAGAACAGAGATTATTTTTTCTGCTCCTTCTTGTTTGATGTCAGTCACAGTTCCTGCGTATTTGTTAACAATAGCTGGGTTTTTGATTGTTCGACATTCAAAGATTTCTTCAACACGAGGAAGTCCTGCAGTAATATCAACTCCCGCAACTCCACCGGCGTGGAATGTTCGAAGTGTAAGCTGAGTACCAGGCTCTCCAATCGCTTGAGCTGCGACAATACCCACAGCTTCACCACGCTCTATCATGTGTCCACGACCAAGGTCTAGACCATAACAATTTCGACAAATACCATAAACTGTTTTACATGTCATCGGAGTACGTACAAAGACTTCTGTTATTCCTTTCTTTTCTACCAAAGTAGCATCGTCCTTAGAAATAAGGTGACCTTTTTTAAATAGTACTGTTCCATCTGGAAGAGCCAAATCTTTTGCTAGTATTCTTCCGCGAATATTTTTTGATAGTGGAATTTCAAAACCAGAAATTATTTCTTTTGTAATACGCTTAGCAAGTTTTGTACCACAATCCTCTTCTGTGATAATCACATCTTGTGCTACGTCAACAAGTCTTCGAGTTAGGTACCCAGCACGAGCTGTGTTTAGAGCTGTGTCAGCAAGACCTTTACGAGATCCGTGAGTAGTAATGAAGTACTCAATCGGTGAAAGACCTTCCTTGTATGAAGGAATGATTGGGAAATCAATAGTGCGTCCAGTTGTGTTTTGGATCATACCTTTCATTCCGGCCATTTGAGTTACGTTACTCATGCTTCCTCGAGCACCAGAAGTGATCATGTCGTAAACAGAGCTGTGTTTTTCAACAGTGCCTACGAGGGCTTTTTCGATTTCACTCTTAGCCTTGTTCCAAACTTCAATAACCTTTTGGAATCTTTCTTCTTCAGATAGAAGACCTTCTTCAAACTGTGCCTTGATAGTAGCTTCCAACGCTCTGTGAGTAGCCACGATTGCAGCTTTTTCTTTTGGCACAACAACGTTATCAATACTCCAAGTTGTTCCTGAGATAGTTGCGTATTTGTACCCAAAGTTTTTGATTTTATCCAAAACTGGAGCAATAACTGGGATACCAAAATCAGAGATCATAGTGTCAACTATACCGATGATTTTCTTGGCAGTGATTTCATCATTTATATAAGGAAATTCTGCTGGCAAAATAGCATTGAACAAAAGTCTTCCTGCAGTAGTCTCAAAAGGTTTGTTTTCAAACTGTGCATACTTTTGATTATCTGTTCCAAGAACATGGATTTTTGCGCGGTAAGAAAGTACTCCAAGATCATGAGCCATCAAAGCTTCATTTGGACTAGAGAAATACATTCCTTCTCCTTTTTCTCCATCAACAACACTTGTCATCCAGTAACAACCAAGCACGATATCTAGCATTTTTGATGAAACGATAGGATCACCGTTTTGTGGCTTGAGTAGGTTTTTGTCTGCTGCAACCAAAGTCTTAGCTTCGTGTTGAGATTGTTCAGAAAGTGGTAGGTAAACTCCCATTTGGTCTCCGTCGAAGTCTGCGTTAAAGGCAGGACAAACGAGAGGGTGAACTTGGATGGCGTTTCCTTCGATCAAAACAGGCATGAAAGCTTGAATACCAAGGCGGTGAAGAGTCGGTGCGCGGTTTAGCATCACGTACTTGCCCTTGATAACTTCTTCAAGAATTGCCCAAACTTCTGGAACACCATCTTCGATGAGTTTGTTTGCTCCACGAATATTGAAAGCAAGTTCTCGCGCGATAATCTTTGAGATTACAAACGGCTTGAAGAGTTCAAGTGCCATGTGTTTTGGAAGACCACACTGATTTAGTTTTAGATTTGGACCAACAACGATCACACTTCGTCCAGAATAGTCTACACGCTTACCGAGAAGGTTTTGTCGGAACAAACCTTGCTTGCTCTTTAGGTTATCTGAAAGAGACTTGAGGGCACGTCTTTGAGCTTGGCTCATAGCTGGAGAATCTTGGCCAGCGATAGAGTTATCTATCAAAGCATCCACTGCTTCTTGCAAGATACGCTTTTCGTTTCGCAAAATCACGTCAGGAGCTCCGATTTCTTTGAGTTTTCTTAGACGGTTGTTGCGGTTGATAACACGACGATATAGATCGTTGATATCAGAAGTTGCGTGACGACCCCCATCGAGAGCAACCATTGGTCTGAGTGCTGGTGGGATAACTGGCAAACGACTTAGGAACATCCATTCAGGGCGAATGTTTGCATAAAGCATTGCACGAATAAGAGAGAGTCTCTTGTTTAGTTTTTCTCGCTCTGCTGCACCTGCTTTTTCGAGAGACTTCTCTGTTTGAGCTTTCATCTTTTCCAAATCAATACCTTTGAAAAGTTCAAACACAGCTTCTGCTCCGATACTTGCTTCAAAAGCACTACCGTATTTCAAAGAGTAGTGGTGATAAGAAATTTCAGTCAAAACTTTTCCAGTTCTGATTTCAGCAATTTCTTTTTTGGTGTTTGCAAGTAGAGTTCTTAGTTTTTCACGAGTCTCTTCGTCAGCTGCATTTTTGAGTTTGTTTTTAAATTCAGAATCAAGATCAGCAACGATTCTAGCTTTTTCATCTTCATGAACAGAAACTATGATGTAACCAGCGAAATAAATAACCTTTTCAAGTTCAGTTAGAGGAATACCAAGGAGAATACTCATTCGAGATGGAACACCGCGAAGGAACCAGATGTGAGCAACTGGAGAACAAAGATCTATGTGACCCATGCGTTCACGACGAACTATGGATTGAGTAACTTCAACCTGACATTTTTCACAGATAATACCAGCGTAACGAATGCGCTTGTATTTTCCACAGTAACATTCGTAGTCTTTTTCTGGTCCGAAAATACGCTCGTCAAAGAGACCACCTCTTTCACTGCGACCTGTTCGGTAGTTGATGGTTTCTGGTTTTGTAACTTCACCATAACTCCACTCCAAGATCTTATCTGGAGAAGCTAGTTTCAAAACGATGCTATCAAAATTTGTTGTATCTAGTGTTTTCATAATATTAACTCTATTTTATTACGCTTTTACTTCTTCCCCATTTGCTTCGACCACTTTTGGACTTGAGTTTTGTAGGTCCACATCAAGACACAGACCTCTCAAGTAGTTAAGCATCACCGAGAACGATGCCGGTGCATTTGGCTCGCGTATTTTTTCACCCTTGATAATAGAATCAAATGTAGCCGCACGACCTCTGATATCGTCTGATTTGATTGTTAACATTTCTCGCAAAATGTGAGACGCTCCGTAACCTTCAAGTGCCCAGACCTCCATTTCTCCGAAACGTTGTCCTCCTGATTGAGCTTTACCACCGAGAGGTTGTTGAGTAATGAGAGAGTACGGTCCGATAGAACGCATGTGAATCTTGTCTTCCACCATGTGGTGCAGTTTCAAAATATACATGTACCCAACAGCGATGTCTTGCTGGAATTTTTCTCCTGTTCGTCCATCATATAGAGGCACCTTACCAGTCTCTGGCAAACCTGCTTCTTTAAGCTCTGCCTTGATCTCAGCATCTGTTGCTCCACAAAACGGAGGCACTATTGCTTGGTAGCCGAGGCTGTTCGCCGCCATACCCAAGTGAAGCTCAAGGATTTGTCCGAGGTTCATACGAGATGGAACACCAAGAGGAGTAAGAACTACATCTACTGGAGTACCGTCAGCCATGTATGGCATATCTTCTTCTGGAAGCACTACTGAGATAACACCTTTGTTTCCGTGTCGTCCAGCAAGCTTGTCTCCCACTGAGATATTTCGGAGCTGTGCTACTTCGATAACTATTTTCTTGATAACACCACTTTCTAGATTGTGCCCTTGATCACGAGAAAATACTTTAACGCGAATGATGCGACCTTTTTTACCGTGATCCATTTTTAGGGATGTGTCTTTAACATCACGAGCTTTTTCAGCAAAGATACTTCGGAGCAGTCTTTCTTCTGGAGTAAGTTCAGTCTCACCTTTTGGTGTAATCTTTCCTACCAAAATATCCCCTTCTTTAACCTCAGCACCGACGCGGATAATACCGTCTTCATCGAGGTCTTTTAGACGAGCTTCACCAACGTTTGGTATATCTCTTGTTGTTACTTCTGGTCCAAGCTTTGTATCACGAACAACACAGATAAACTCTGATATATAAATAGAAGTAAACTTTGAGTCTTTGATTAGTCTTTCTGAAAGAATAATAGCGTCCTCGTAGTTAGCACCGTTCCATGACATGAATGCTACACGCATGTTTTGTCCGAGAGCGATTTGTCCGTTGTCTGTTGTTGAACAGTCAGCCAAAAGAGCTCCTTTTTTAACTTTGTCTCCGATAGCAACTACTGGTCTTTGATGTAGTGAAGAGAAGTTGTTTGTTCTCTGGAAATTGATCAAAGAGTAAGTGTGGTTTTTTCCAGTCTTGTCGCTCTTAACAACAATCTTTTTTGCATCTACTGCTTCTACCACTCCAGCTTCTTCAGCTAGAACCAATCTTCCTGAATATCGAGCAGATTCTTCTTCCATTCCTGTTGCAACCAGTGGAGCTTCAGGGCGAATAACTGGGACTGCTTGTTTTTGCATGTTACTTCCCATGAGCGCTCGGTTTGCTTCATTGTGCTCAAAGAAAGGAATCATACTTGTCGCCAAAGAAAAGGCTTGGTTTGTAGCCACATCTATGAAGTCTACTTGTGCTTTGTGAACTATACCTGGAGCAGTTCGAATACGAGCCTCTACATCATCTGGTAGATTTCCTTTTTCATCGTATTTTGTTCCTGCGTGAGCAATGATGTACTTTTCTTCTTCAAGAGCGTTCAAATAAACAACTTCATCTGTAATCTTTCCATTTTTTACCTTTACATAAGGAGTTTCAATAATACCGAAATCATTGATCTTGGCATAAATAGCAAGACGCAATATAAGACCGATGTTTGGACCTTCCGGTGTGTGGATAGGACAAACTCGTCCGTAGTGAGAAGTGTGCACGTCACGTACTTCCAAAGTCGCACGCTCTCGTGTCAGACCTCCTGGTCCAAGAGCTGAGATAGTTCGAAGAAGCTCAATTTCTGATAGAACATTTTCTTGGTCCATGAATTGAGAGAGTTGGTTGGTTGTGAAAAACTCTTTGATACGAGCTTGAAGCGGTCTTTGGTTAACCACTTGGATAGGAAGCGCATTAGCAGAATCTATAGTACTCATACGATCTTGCACATTTCGCTTGATCTGAGTCATACCCATGAAAAGCTTTTGTTGGAGAAGCTCTCCCACAAATCGCACACGACGGCTTCCAAGGTGATCAATATCATCGGCTTTAGATCCAGGAGTGTTGTTGAGCATGATCACATGCTTCACTATCTCAGCGATATCTTGCGCTGAAAGAGTCTTGCGATTCATTTCTTTGTCGCTCATATCTAGATCAAATCTTTTGTTGAAACGAAATCGTCCAACACTAGAGAGGTCATAGCGCTCTTCACCAAAGAGGTTGCTGATGAACTCCTTTGCATTGTCAGCTGTTGCCAAGTCTCCATCTCTGAGCTTTCGATATATTTCTACATAAGCATCTTGTGCATTTTTGCTAGGGTCTTTTTCTAGGGAGTGCAAAATAGTTGAAGCAAATGGCTCGCCCTTGAAAAGCTTTTTGATTTCTTCATCTGTTGATAGTCCGAGAGCTCTAAGCAAAGAAGTCACTGGAAACTTCTTTTTCTTGTCGATACGCACATATATAGTGCCATCTGGATCGCTCTCTATCTCAATCCAAACTCCGCGATTTGGAATGATTTTTGCACCAAAGTATTTTTTGCCCTTAACTTCTAGATCTGTGAAGAAAACACCTGAACTTCTTGAAAGTTGTGGAACCAAAACTCTTTCGACACCGTTTATGACGAAAGTACCATGGTTGGTCATCATCGGAACATCAGACATGAAGATCTCTTGTTCCTTTTCTCCTCCTGTTTGTTTGTTAGTTAATTTTACGCGCGCTTTAAGCCCACTTTCATAAGAGAGTTTGTTTTCTTTGGCATAATTTTCATCAAATTTTGGTTCTGTGAGATGGAAAGAAACAAAATCTAGTTTAAATTTTTTGCCAGTATAGTCTTCTATAGGAGTGAATTCTTTGAAGACTTCTTTTATTCCTTTTTCGATCAACCAGTTATAAGACTGTATTTGGTGATCTATGAGATTTGGAAATTCTACTAATGGTTTTTTGTACTTAGAAAAATACTTTTTTGGGCGAATGGTGTTTTTTGTATTTGTTTTACTCATGTGTATATAAACGGAAAAAACGCCACAAGACATATCTTTTATTGATATATTCTTGGGCTTTCTAATAAACTCATCTAATAAAATGCAGTTTCTCTGTGCCGCAACTCTGCCGGGAGGTCTAAGGCAACAAATATAGCGCAAAAGCAAAAAGATGTCAAGAAAAAGAAAGCCGGCAAAAGCTTACGCTTTTGCCGGACTGATGTTACTTAATTTTTGATGGTACAGAAAAGACTCCCTGCGACCTTGGAAACATAAAAAAGATCTTTTTGCTAAAGGGGGAATCCATTTTTTGCCTCTTAAGAAAAACATCTTCTACGTCCCCGCCTCCAATTTGCGACTGAAGATCAGCAGTGACCATTTCAGCAAAAGTATCTGCTGAATGATTTTGTGGCCTGAGGCTTTTGCTGAAATCAACAACCACAGCACCATTTTCACTGGGCTTTTTTTCTTTTAAAAACAGCACCTGCTTAAACGCTGGGTTTAACACAGTAAAAATATTCTCTTTGTTGTCATAAACAACGTGGAACATCCTCCCTGCGCTCCCCCTATCAACACAGATCTCGTAGTTATCATAAGACTCTCTGAGAGAGTGCTGATAACCACCGTTGGTAGCAGGGCAAAGCCAGCCATTTTCTGACGCAAAATGCGTCACAATAGAAAACTTTTTTTGTTTTTTTCCGCTTCCTAAAACAAAGAAGTTCTCCTTTTTTTCAATAGCAGTCTTGGCTGCATTTATAACCACAGTATTGTAGTTACACCCAAAGTTTTGGGGCTTTTGTTTATTTTTTTTCATTTTAATGATATTTTCTATATTATATCACATACAGGAGATAAAGTCAAGCAAATAAATAAGCCTATATTTAGGCCTATTTTGATTACTTTTTTTGTTTTGAGCTTGCTTTGTTCGAGAGCCTCCACTCCTCTATCTTTTTGTGATTGCCTTCCTTCAAAACCTTTGGGACTTTGTACTTTCTTTGCTTCGCCGTAGCTTTAACGGAGGCGGGTGGCCATACCAGCGTCTCTGGGCGAGTATAAACTCTCGGACTTGCTACGCGAGCTTCCTCTAGAGAGGCTTCATCCCCTAGCACGCCTTTTATTTGTCTTACTATCGCATCGGTCATAACGAGCGCTGGTAATTCCCCGCCTGTAAGCACATAATCTCCTATGCTGTATTCATCGGCTTTCAAAATCTTGCGTACACGATCATCCACTCCTTCATACCGTCCACAAACAAAAACTATGTCTGTGTAGCTTTTAGCAAACTTTTTGGCAACAGTATTTGTAAACATCTTCCCCGATGGGCTGAGCATAACTACTTTCAACTTTCCTTGACGCGCCGAAGCTTTAGCAGAGGAGGTTGCTTTTAACTTTGAAAAAGCCCTTAATATCGGCTCTGCCGTCATGACCATTCCAGGACCTCCACCATATGGACGATCATCTGTCTTGCCGTGTTTGTCTTTGCTATAGTCGCGAATATTGACCGCCACAAAGTCCGCCAACTTTTTGTCTTTGGCGCGCTTTAGCA
>DAORIU010000006.1:0-18728 GCA_035438645.1 Minisyncoccota bacterium | reverse complement strand
GCAAAAGCTTTGTTTGATTCTGCCATTTTGTGAGTATCCTTTTTCTTCTTAACAGCATTACCTTCACCTTTTGAGGCTTGGATGAACTCTTCTGCCAAAGCGTTAGCGATAGTTACCCCTTTGCGAGCTCGTGCACTCTCGATGATCCATCTCATAGCTAGAGCAAGTCTTCGCTCTGTACGAACTTCACGAGGCACTTGGTAGTTTGCTCCACCGATACGGCGAGAACGTACTTCTACAAGGGGTCCTGCGTTTTTGATAGCATTTTCAAATACTTCCATTGGGTCTTCTACGCCTTCTTTTTCTTTTACGATATCAAGGGCGTCATAAACAGCACTGCGAGCAGTGTTTTTCTTGCCATCCCACATGATGCAGTTGATGAACTTTTCAAGCTTAAGTGAACCAAACTTGATATCAGGAGAAACCATATTTCGATTTTTTACAGGTCTTCGCATAAAATTTTATTTCTTAACAGCTTTAGGACGCTTTGTTCCATAAGCACTTCTACTCTTTCGACGCTTTTCGATACCTTGAGTATCAAGCACACCACGAACTATGTGGTAACGTACTCCGATCAAGTCTTTAACACGTCCACCACGGAGCATAACCACTGAGTGTTCTTGTAGGTTGTGTCCTTCACCTGGGATATAAGCAGTAACTTCTTGACCATTTGTAAGACGAACACGAGCAATCTTTCGAACCGCTGAGTTAGGCTTTTTTGGAGTAGTTGTTGAAACCTTTACACAAACTCCTCTTTTAAATGGAGATGGGTAAAATACAGGACGGTTTTTGATGTGGTTCATGCCACGAGAAAGAGCCACCGCCTTACTTTTGCGTGGGGCCTTTGATCTTGGCTTTTTTATAAGTTGATTTATGGTTGCCATTTGTCCCGCTATCCTACTATATATTGTTTATAAACGCAACCCTTTGGGCTAACAAAAGACCTCTCTCTACAAGAGAATACCGGTAAGGAGGGTAAAAATCTTGAAAGCTAAAGGCGCGACAAACTTCCAACCCCAAAATAGAAAAATGATAAGTATCGGCAAAGAATATCTTTCAAATGCGCGCATCTGACTCTCGTATTTAAAGGGTAGTACCGCACTAAGAAAACGAAATCCATCGAGCGGAGCTATCGGTATAGCGTTAAAGAGAGCCAAAACTATGTTGACCAATACTATAATGCTAGCAATCTCAAAAAAACCAGTTGAATAAATATGCGCAAATGGAGCCAAACGAATAAGAAGACCAAAAAATACTGCGATAGAAAGATTGACCAAAATCCCAGCTATAGAAACTATAGCTACGCTTTTTTTGCCACGCTTTAGGTTGTCGGGATTGTATGGTACCGGCTTGGCCCAACCAACAACAAAACCTGCATTTGAAATAATAAGCACTAAAGGCAATATCACTGAACCGAACCATTCTATATGCTTCAGTGGATTGAGTGTGATCCGTCCAAGCATTCTGGCTGTTGGATCCCCTTCTCGCTCAGCCGCGATACCGTGCGCTACTTCATGAAGAATGATAGATATGATGAGAACTAGAAAATAAAATATAGATAATGGACCTGACATGTATATAACTATAAGGGAAAAGGCTTAAAGAGACAACAATGATACAATCAAAGAGTTATGGATAAAACTATAAAAGTAACCTTTATTCCTGGTCTAAAAAATATTGTCCTTGATGAAATAAAAAAAGTTCCAGATTTAGAAGTAAAATATCAAGGAGATGATTACCTATACCTTAATTTTATTACTGATTTCAAAGAAGTTTTAACTCTAAGAAGTATTTTAAATGCTTATATTGTGAAGCAAGAAAACAATTTAAACCCCTATTACCTATCTAACCATAAATCTATTTTAGGTGAACTTATAGACATAGTAATAAAACAACCCTTTAAGTATAAGAGTTTTAAGCTTAGTTGCGCCGGTTCAGATTCTAAGGAAGTCAAAGACATAAAAAAATATATATCTAGCACCTATAAGTTATCGGAATCTGAAGAAGCTGACTTGGAAGTATTTATCGGAAAATCAAACAATACTTGGGAAGTAGGAGTAAGAATTACCACCAGACCTTTAACCTTAAGAGATTATAAGATAAAGAACATCAAAGGCGGGCTCAACCCGACAATCGCATATGCAATGAATACTTTTTGCGATCTTAATTCTATTAAGTCTTATTTAAATATTTTTTCTGGAAGCGGGACACTGTTAATTGAGGCAGGGTTAATAAATAAAGATTTAAATCTTGTAGGATTTGACCATAATGGAAAAAATAATGCTTTAGCCGTCGAGAATATTAAAAAAGCTGGTTTGATAAAAGTAATAAAACTTAAAACAGCAGATATTTTTGACGCTCCGGAACTAGGAACATTTGATTTTATTGCTTCAGATCTTCCATTCGGTATGCAAATATCTAAAGGTGAAGACCTTGAAAAATTATACAAAGCATTTATCACATATTCTGAGGAGGTACTAGAGAAGTCAGGAAAACTTGTCATTTACACAACAGAACATGAACTTTTAGTAGAAATAATAGGCAAATCCAGATTCTTGGTCACCGAAACTCTCGAGCTTAAGGTACCAACGGTAACAGGTGGCTATATTTACCCCAAAGTTTTTGTTTGTAAACTAAAGGTATAAAACTCCCTTGCGATAAGAATGGCCTTGTGTTATTATGCACCCACTATGGCAAAGGAATGTGTAGTAACAAAAAAATCTTCTCTGGTAGGCGGTAGATACGCTAACCAAACTCGTGCGACTGTTTTTACTCCAGTAGGCTCAGTACGCCGATATGCAAACCTTCAAAAAAAGCGTGTTTTTGTTCCTGAACTAGGCAAAAGCGTGATAGTTACTATCTCTCCACAAGGCCTCCGAACTATCAAGAAAAACGGTGCCTACGCAACCCTCAAAAAAGCCGGAGCGATAAAATAAAGGTAAATAAAAATCCCCGACATCTCGGGGATTTTTTCAATGCCACATGTGACTCAGCTCTTCGGCAAAAGGGTCAAAAAATGGATGATCATACTCTTCTTGTGGAGGAAGAAGACCTATAAAGCCTGCCCACTCCCTATCAAAACCTACCACTACAATACCGAGTTCCTTTGCCTGGTCTTCCACCAAGTGAAATGATTTTTTATTTTGTACAATTAAGCATTTCAAATTTGATTTATCAAAGTCAAATATGGTTTTTATTTTTTCAGAAATATAATACTCCTGAGTTGCAAACGATATTGTTTTATATTTTGATAAATCATATAGCTCAGGGAAGTCGTATATATTGACATTATGATCAAAAGGGATTTTTAACTGCTTTTCAAGAAAAGCGTTTATTTTCCATTCCACATCACTTTGTGGTTGTCCTCCATCGCATATGGCAATAGGTTGCTGTATCAGAGCAAGAAAGTGGCTAAGTGGATACTTTTTGTCCATTAAGAATAGTTTTAGGATGAGCAAGGGTTGTTTCTAATTTGGATAGTACGGATTTCCAAAGCAAAGTCAAATACTGAACACTCTTTAACATTCACAGGGAAAAACAATACCTACGCAACCCTCAAAAAAGCCGGAGCGATAAAATAAAGGTAAATAAAAATCCCCGATATGTCGGGGATTTATTTTTAAGGTAACAGACACATAATACACCCTTTTGGAGATGAGCATCCGCTACAATACCTTCTATAGTTTCCATCAAAATTACGATAAAGCATAGAGCCTGGCTTAGCATCTTTTACAAGGTTTACACGCTCTCTCTCTGGCTTACTATAATCAAGACATTCCGTGCGATCATCTTGCATTTGGACAGGGTCGGTCATAATAATCTTGTTTTGAGCATTTTCCTTAAGCCAATCACTACCATGTTTCTTTATGGCATTAATCAGAAGAACAAGAGAGCTACTGGTTACGTGTCGCTTATAGTTCTCTTTGCGTATACCGAGCCACAACATTGCATTTATATGCTTTGCTTTAAAACCTGTAATTTCAGCTAAACCCTTGATATACGTTTCTATAACATCATACTCACTATCTCTAATAGTATAAGGATAGCGTCTACCACGAAACGTGTAGTAAGAGAGTAAGCCAAAAGCAAGTGTGATCCACATATCAGCAGTGACGTTGTCTGCGCCACTTATTGATCCTTGGAAATTAATTATCTTTCTTTTTGGTCCACGAACACCAGACTTGAATTCAAGAGTACCATTTTTGAACTGTTCAAGAATTGAAAAAACAGTTCCTAAAAAACCATTTTTCTCAAATTTACTCTTGCCTATAAACATATCGTAGCCCTTAAGAGCTAGTTTGATGTTTGACGCAAAATCAGTCCTTGGACTGGTCATAGCAAAGACTTTGATAAATAATTCGGTGTCATATCCTGGCAAGAAACTCTCAAATGCTAGTTTGGTATTTTCATACCAAAAAGTATCCGGGATACCGTTTAACAAATAGCGCATCAAATTTGCGTGCTTTGCTTTGTGGTGTGCACCGCGCAATCCATGCGCCTTTTGCCAAACTTTTCCCTTAGAAGTTTTTTTATCTTCAAGTAAAGTAGCGCCGATACGCAAAAGATTGAAAACTGAATACAAATTATACTTTTCAATATACGGAAGTTCATGATTGATATAATCAACCAATTCCTCCTTTGCAGACATTAAGTTGCTGTTTTTCTTTTTAAGGACATTTACAACCTGATCAATGCTATAGAGATTTGCTAGTGCTTCCCTTTTTGAGTGCATCAAACCTGAAAGAATAAGATAAGGAATAAGCTCAAGGTTAATATACCTTGCTTTAAAAATACCAACATACCTTTTTGCAATAGCCTTCGTTTTTACTGAACGATGGCCACGAGTGAATTTTTTTGCCATCGTTTAGATTTTTAATTGAACAATATTGTTTATTTAAAAAAGATATTACGGTTTTTGAGATTAAAGTCAATTGCTACTTATGATGATCCTTTACTTGCACCTCTAACTCTTCGAGTTTGTGAGAAATAGCACTGATAGTGTGCTTGATGTCTGCTATAGTAGAAACTTCTGTTTGGATATCGCTTTCTGTTTGCTTGTGAATCTTTTTTTCTATTCGGAGCCCAGAGAGAATGAGTTCATTACCGATAAAACTCGAAACAAAAGCTCTTGTAACAAAAAGTATCAAACATCCGACAAAGAAAGACAGTGGTCCATCCCACCAAGGGTGGTCAATAACACTTACTGAACCAGTACTACTGTAGTTATTGATATATAAGTGAAGCGTATCTGCACTATGCCAAACACCGCGCCAAAATAGCACTATACCGATACCAACAATAGTAGCGTAAAGAAAAGAATGGTGACTAAGAAAAATGTGAAAACGATTGAAAACTTTTGTCATATACTATGCGGCTTTACCTAAATCGCTTTCTAAATATTCCTTACTCATATCAAGAAGTTTGCTGAGCTGATCAAGAAAGTTCTCATACTCATCTTTCTGTACTTCATAACCCATAGCAAAATACTTACCATCTCGCTCACCTGTATCTCCCCCATCACCAAAAACCGGCGGTTTTTCTTGTAGCTTTTCTACTGCAAATTTTAGGTTTTCTTTACTCCAATGCATTTGAGGTGCCCCTTCTATTCCAAAAGCCATATAGGCTAATTATACACTATTTATAAAACACAAAGTATTTCATCAGCTTTCTGCGGAGCATTTCAGCTTTTTTCTTATTGCGATATATTACCACCTTTGAACGCTTAAGATTCTTGAGAATTGCCTGCAACTGCTGTGCAACACTTTCATTCCATACAGTATTATTTTTGTACAACAAATCTATCGCATTTGCAGTATTCATATCTAAGATAGTATCGAGAATATAATCACCTATTACGCTAGTATAGTAGTTTTTTGGAAGAGACATCTTTTCTTCATAAGCAAATTCAATACCATATTTTTTTACATATGCGGTTGTGGCTCTGTCCATATCAGTATTACCACCTATAACACCAAAGGTCTTTCTCCCTGTATTAGCAACCCATTCATACATTGCATTTTCTTCAGCAAAACGAAAAAGGGACCAGAATTCATGGCTATTATAAAAGATGAATGGTTTATCTGATTCTTTTTTGGCAATAATATAAAAGTAGTGCATCCAAAGAACATCCAGGCTTGCTAAGCTCTTAAAATGATATACCAACGATTCACCTTCTTGTAAGTTTAAAAATGAATCTTCGCTTTGGTATTCCTTATCAATAGAGGCAGTAAATACTTGTACTTTATTGACCCAGACATTACTCAGGGCAACAAGCTGTTTGTTTTTAATGACAACCTCATCTACCACCAACTCTCTAAGGGCCTTGTAAAAACCTTGCTTTGTAACCTTTTTATATTCAGATACCTGCTTTTGAAGCTCAGTCGAATCAACCGCCCCTTTTGCAAGGAGGGAAATAATGGTTTCTTTTATATCGGGATTTTTACTAAGAAGCATGTATAGAGTATATATCATAGTAAACTAAAAGTTTACTATGATACTATTTTATTCAATTCTTAAGGCTTTTTGTCAACTATCCCCTACACTACGGATGGAAATAAATTTGTTAATTTAAATACTGAAAAATATGAAAAAGGGTATTGCTACGCAGTACAACGATTTTCACGCTGTATATTCTGAAAATATACACCAAGATGAAAAAAGTAATGCTTGTTTCTATAGTCAGATTGATTTTGAAATAGAAAACAAAAAGCTTTTGGATATTGGATGTGGAGATGGTGCTGATCTTGTATATTTTGCAAAAAACAAAGCGATAATCTATGGGCTTGATCCAAGCACCGCCTTTATTGCAAAAGCAAAGGAGGCAAATCCGACAGGAATATTTGTCGAAGCAAAAGGAGAAGCTATACCGTTTGGAGACAATACGTTTGATATTGTTATTTCCAAATGGGCACTGCAAACATCCTCCGACGTTAAGCAAATACTAATTGAGGTTGCAAGAGTATTAAAACCAGGGGGAACACTTTTATTCCTATCAAAACACCCATGGATGCAACAAGTAGAAAAAATGCGTGATTACGGACCCAACGCTAATTATTATGAACGGAAAGTAGTAACATCAAAAATCTTTAGTGGAAAAATTGTTCTCAAAGAACCGTCACACACTATTGGTGATTATTTCAATCAAGAATTTTATTCAAATTTTGAAGTACTGGATTATCAGGAAGGAACCGACTTCCCTGCTTCAGAACAAATCAACGAGATGGTCTATCCAACATTTTTTGTTGTAAAAGCAAGAAAAAAGTAACCAACCATCCACCGCTAGGAAATTCCTAGCGGTGTTTTTTATTTTCTTGTCTGCGCAGGTAGGCGATACCACTTCACTCCATCAGTTTCAAACAAAACTGTACCTTCAGTTTGTGTTGAAAGGTAAGGGGTTTTGAACTGTTTAAGCAAATCCAAGACTTCTTTGTGAGGATGACCGTAAGAGTTGTTTTTACCAGCAGAAATGAGCGCAAGAGATGGTGTTGTGGCCTTGAGATATGCTGAGGTAGTAGAAGTACGAGAGCCGTGATGGCCCAACTTGAGAATATCGACATTTAGTTTGTCTGGTATGGACTTGGCAAGGTACTGCTCTATCGGCGCTGGTGAATCCCCTGTAAAAAGAATGCTCGCTCCGCCAGCTGGCGGACCTGCTACAAACTTCCCGACAACAGATCCAGTATTGGTCTCCCAACCCTCAACACTCCTATCTGGAAAAAGTATTTCAAAATATTCTGTATCAGAGAAATCAAACTTCATACCAGCTCTGACAAAATACGCAGGTATCTTTTGTTTGTTTACCAAAGTCATCAAATTCTCATACTCATCTGTTTCTCCGCCAACTTCGGAAGTGACAAAAAGACCAACCTTGTATCTTTTCAAAACATCATCCAAGCCTCCGATATGATCCATATCTGGGTGAGTAGCCAAAACGATATCGATACTTTTGTCCCACCAAGGCATCGCCTTTGTGAGTTCTGACAAAACAGTTGCATCTTTACCTCCATCTATGAGCATTTGTTTGCCGCTTTTGGTCTCAATAAAAAAGCTATCACCTTGCCCCACATCAAACATAAAAACCTTGGTCATTTTGTTTTGTTTGGGGACCAAAGTCATCAAAATCAAGGCTATCGCGACGAGTATCGAAACGAGAAGGAGTAGTCCAAGCCTAGCAAACTTTTTGTTCATTTTTAGAGTATACTAAAGCCATGTTTACAGAACAAAAATTCAACATCCCGAGTCTAGAAGGGATAAGTCAAAAAACAATGGAAGAACATTTGAAACTCTATGCGGGCTATGTCAAAAACGCCAACGGCATCATAGAAAAAATGTCCAAAATAGATAGTGAGACAGATCCTTATATCGCTGGAGAGCTGTTTCGAAGATTTAGCTTTGAATACAATGGCATGCGCAACCACGAAGTTTACTTTTCTCTTTTTGAGGGTGGAGCAACTCCGCTAAACCCTGAGAGTGAACTTGGCAAAAAGCTCCTCGCTCTTTTTGGCTCTTATGAAACTTTTGTCAAAGAATTTTCAGCACTAGCGCTCACTCGTGGTATCGGCTGGGCTATGCTTTGGTATGACAAAAAACAAGATTCATTTCTAGCTTCATGGGTAGATGAACAACACTTGGGGCAACTACAGGGATGCTCTCCTATCATCGCTCTCGACATGTGGGAGCACTCTTTTGTGGCTGACTATCAACCTTCTGGCAAGAAACAATACATAGAAGACTTTTTTAAAAATATTAATTGGTCTACCGCGGAAAAATATTTTACAGAAGCATCAAAATAAAATATGGATATAATCGACAATCTTATAAAAGAAGTTAACAATCCAAAACCTCAATCAAAAGAAGAAAGTGTAATAATAGAAGTAAAAAAGTTTGTTTCTTTAGGTTACTTTTTTGTCAGTCTTTGGATTGTTTTATTAACAGTAGCCATGATATTCGCTGAAATAAAAGGTGATGAAAGTGTAGGTTTTGGAGTTTTTCTCTTTAGCATTGGTCTTAGCGCGCTATCTGAAATAATTGGAGCTTGGCTATTTTATAGAAAAAGTATGTACAACAAAAAAATACAGCCAGAGCACTTTGTACTTAAAAGACTGAAAGTTGTAGCTACGATTCTTGTTTTGTCTCCTTTATTGTTTACTCTTTTATTATTAATTTTATCTTCTATTTTCGAGTATTTACTGTCTTAGTAAAGATGTTTCTTATGTGTGCAAAATAAAGCTTAATATCTTTGCGGAAAATAATTAAAAACAAAAATAAATAAACAAGCAAGACACTCCACCCGCCAACGGGTGGAGTTTGCCATTTAGGCAAAAGAGCTAAAAATCCAAGAACCTTTATAGAAAGCATCCCGACAAAACTAATAACAGCTCCAAAAATATTTGGCAGAAATGGAACAAAAGAAGTCGCCACAACAACTAGCCCACCAAACATAAGTATCGGAATGATCGGCACCAAAACTATGTTGGCAACAGGAGAAAATAGCGGAAAAAGTCCTGAAAAATACATAAGATAAGGGAGCATAAAGATAGGCAGCCCAACAGCCAAAATCACTGTTTCAAGCAAAGTTTTCTTCCAGGCCTTGGTACCTTCTTCATCAAAGAAAAACTTATTTTTTATGATTGGCAAAATCGTAATGATAAAAAAGGTAGCTAAAAATGACAGGTGCAATCCCGGATCAACAAAAATAGTTTGAGGATTAACAAAAAAGAAAAACAACATCGAAACAAAAAGTGCTCTGAGAGCTTGATAGCTCTGTAGTGTCATCCCTGCAAATAAAGCAATGCCTCCCATGATACCCGCACGTACCGCTGCTACCCCTGCCCCGCTTACCAGCACCAAGGTAAATATCCCCGCACCTATCGCCAAAGTTTTGAGGCGAAAGGGCATTCTTCTGAAAACTATACCTAAAAATCCTACCAAAACAGTGATGTTGTAGCCAGAGAGAACTAGCGTATGAAGTGTCCCCGTGTCACGAAAGATGTCAGATAGATACTTGGGTATACCACCTTGAAATCCAACAAGCATACCAGCGACAACCCCATCAACGGGAAACCTGACAAAGTGCGCCAAGGTTTCTGCTAAACTTTTGCGAATATTTGTCGCCATTTTTACAAAAGAAAATTTCCCCTCTTCCAAAAGTTTTATTTGCGGATTTCTCATCACAGCTTCTACTCCTTTGCTCTCTAGGTATCCATCGTAATCAAATGTTCTGCCTGTTTCAGTTACAAAGTCTTCTGCCTTTTCGATATTCCCTCGCACCGCAACCCTGTCTCCCACAGAAAGGTTTGTCTGTTTATAAAGAGTAGCTTGTATATCAAAACTCTCTTGATCTACTCTTATAGTCAAAAGCTCTCTATCCAACCGCTCGTCCACACTTCTGACAGTCCCTGTGAATGCCCTGCTACCAAACTCTATATCTTGCACTGGCACTAGCCAAAGCCTCATCGCCCCCAAAGAGACGCTAGCAAAGACCGCCAAAGCCAAGACTAAGCTTTTTCTGCTTTTAAAATACAAAACAAAAAGCGCTCCCAAAAGAGCGCCACAGAGGCTAACTTCAAAAATAGAAAAACCAAAGTTACGAAAAAGTATCGCACCAATAACTAAACTGATACAAAAAATGATGAACATAATAAAAGTATAAAAGATTTGACAAACCTTTTCAAAAAGGTAGGATTGAGAAAAATTAAAAACATGAGTGACGCACCTAGCGAAAGCTTTAAAGAAGAAAAGTTTGATAGGTTATATTTTAACTATCTTCACAAACTTTTAGTTTATCTTGAGCTTGATTCAGTAAAAAATGAGATTAATTTTTATGAGGCTCTTTTGAAAATTGCAAAAGCAAAAACCACGCCATTTCTTATTGACCAAAAAATATCTCGAATGAAAGCCTTAAAAAGAGGTGATAGAAATGAGTGGCTTTCTTTGTCAAAAGAACTAGAAGAGCAAGATGATCAAAACAAACTAAAAGCTCTTTTTGAAAAAGCTAAACAAAAAAAAGATTAATTTAAAAGGTTGGTATTATTACCAACCTTTTGTTTTTTACAGCAAACTACCAAGAGTATAATCCTGCACCAAACTAGTCTCTTCTGCTTTGGAAAAAACTTTTTGATACTTTGCACCTTTTTTGCCTTTCACTCTCCTCTCACACTCTGCCCAAGTTTTGTCAGCATAGACCTTGCCGTCAACCAAAGAAACATAAGAATAAGCTGGGCCTGTTTCTTTTTTCTTCTTTTTTGGTGAAGCTTTTTTTGCTGTTGTTCCTATTTCTTTGAGAAATGCATCGTAGTCTTTTTGCGAACCCTTGAAATGCTTTTCTTTTTTGCCTGCCTGCGCAGACAGGCCAAGAGCTGCATTTACTGCCAACTCATCACAGCGCTCATTGTAGAGATCGCCTGCATGTCCCTTGATCTTTTCTATAGAGAGTTTATCGCCATACTCTTTGAGTAAAACCAAAAGCTTCATCCATATATCCTTGTTCTCTACTGGTGTCTTTGTGCTTGTGATCCAGCCTTTTTTCTCCCATCCCCAAATCCAACTATTCAAACCATTCACTACATACGCACTATCAGAAAAGACCCTTACAGTGCCCTTGTAGGCTCTACTAGCACTATCAGAGAGCACTTCCAAGACCGCTTGAAGCTCCATTTGGTTGTTTGTTGCCTTTTTGGCACTTCCTGCTATTTCCATAGCATACCCGTCTACCAATATCACTGCTCCCCATCCTCCCGGACCTGGATTTCCGCGAGATGCGCCATCTGTATAAATAATAAGTTCTTTTTTCATCACGTACAAAATACCATATATTTACAATCCTTGAAAGAAAAATATACGAGTACTAAACAAAGCAGGTAAGCTAAAATCTTTAATTTTGTACATGATTCATTATTTGATTATAGAAAATTAAAAGACCGTCGATTTGACGGCCTTAACTAAGCAAGATAATTAACAACTTCTTTCAAAACAGCTTTTGTACCCAAAAAACTTTCTTTGCTGAACTTTTTATTAGGATTTTTTTCCAAAAACCAGAGCATCAAAAACTCTTCTAATTGATATCCTAAATTTTTAGAGATTTTTTTTAACAACTTAATGCTTGCTGTTTTTTTATTGTTTTCCAATAAAGATAAGTATGTGACTGTGCAGCCAGATTTATCTGCAAGATCTTGTTGTAAAATTTTCTTTTCTTCTCTTTTTAAACGAATGAATTCACCGAGAGTTATGGTATTTGACGGCATATTTTTATTTTTTAAAAAGATACAATATTAAATCTATTTAGTCAAGCTTTGTATCCTCACTCTCACTCCCCCTCTCCAGCCAGCTTCGAGAGTACCGACAAAAGAGAGTTTCTCTCCTACTTGGATTTTTAACTTCATTTCTTCATCAACAAAAAATGTAAAGGCTACAGCCTTTCCAAATGCGTCCTCTATATTGCATTCCAAGTGCTCTTTGTTTTTGCCAAACATCTTTGTACTTGTTACCAAAACATTCTCAAATAAAAAACTTGGTTGTGGATTGCCGACACCAAAGGGTGCAAGAGCTCTGAGCTTTTGAAGGTGTCGAGTGGTAACAATACCAAGAGAAGATTTTATAGAATCAGATTGATTTGATATTTCCACTTGGTGATCCACTGCACTTATAGCTTTGTTTAATTCTTCTTCTAGAAAATGTATTTTATCTTTTGCAACAGCAAATCCCCCCGCGGCTTGGTGACCTCCAGCGTGGATAAGTACCCCTTCTGGAATAGCTTGAAAAAGATAGCCTGCATGATGCTCATCAAGCATACGGCACGAGCCTTTGATAATTCCATCGCCTGATTCTCCCCAGACAAAAAAGCTTCTTTTGTAAGACTCTTGAAGTTTTGTCGCTACAAGTCCGAGTACTGCTGGTCGCCAAGACAAATCGCCCAAAACCACAATCTCTGGAAGCTCTCTACTGTCGAGTTTTTTGTGAGCTTCCTTGACTATACGCGCTACCAAAAGCTTTCTCTCGGCATTTATTTTTTCCAATTCTTTTGCAAGGGCCAGAGCGCGGCTTGGATCATTTGTCGAAAGAAGTTCAAAGGCAAGCATGGGGGTAGCCATACGTGAGGCAGCATTTAGTCTTGGAGCAACAGTAAAAGTCAGATCTGTTTCGACAAGAGAATTTATATCCATTCTTTGCTCCGCAAAAAGAGTTCGGAGTCCGAGCCTTTTGGTTTTTTTCATGACCATCATGCCATATGAGGCCAACATTCTGTTCTCTCCTATTAGCGGAACCATATCAGAGAGAGTTGCAAAGCCCACTAGATCAAGGAGCCATTTCTCGGAGCCTTCTTTTATACCAAACTCTTCTCCAAACTTTTGCAAAAAAGCGCAAACAAGATAAAAGGCGACCCCTGCGCCACATGGATCTTGATTTGGATAAGAGCTCTTGGCAGGATGAATCACTGCTAAAGCTGATGGGTACTGCGCTAACTTTTGGTGGTGGTCTGTGACTATAACGTCTATACCGCGACTTCGAGCATCAGCAACCTCAGCAATAGCTGTAATACCCAAATCTACAGTGATGATCAGATTTACACCCTTTGCTTCCAAAGCATCAATACCGAGCACAGAAAGACCATAACCTTCATCATGCCGATCAGGTATATAGATATGCACCCTATCTTCTACCTTTAGAGCTTTGAACAAATCAAGCAACACCACTGCTCCTGGAATACCGTCACAGTCATAGTCGGCATAGATACCTATCTGCTCCCCGTCCTTTATAGCCCTATAAATACGCTCTACGGCAATAGCCATATCTTCAAACAAAGACAAGTCTCCTATCTTGTACTTTGGGAAGAGGAAGTCATTTTTTTGCTCTTCAGAGAGATTTAGTCTCTCTAGAAGTAGATTTTGCAATTCATCCGGAGTCGGAATATTGGGGTTCATAGAAGAAGAGTGTAACACGTATAAAAATTAAAAGACCAGTGATCACTGGTCTTTTTGTTAGGTTGTTTGTCTTAATAAAAGTCTTCCCGGCCAAAAGTAAGGAGTATTTCCATGAAACAAACCAGTCCATCTACGATATTTACTATTAACTCTTTTTAGGAACTGAAAAGTTATAAACTTTACCTCCCCTGTAGGAAGCATAAGTGGAAAATGGCTTGCCCCTCTATACAATAAAAGTCCATCTTTGTTTCCTTTTTCTTTGTGACAACTAAGCAAAGAAGCTATTTGAGAATAAGAAAAAGCATTTGAAGCAAAATCACTTGCGGATGCAACACCCAGCTCAGCAAACAGCTCGTTCGAGTAAAGGCTGACGTTTATGTTGCAAGGTTTGATCAAGCACTCAGCCTGTGGAGGCTCGTGCTTTGGAGTGCACTTAGCAAAATCATTGATAAGGTGACTTTCAAAGAACCCTTTCCTCCAAAGCGCTTTTCGTGTTGTTGACCTGGTTGCAGGAAGGACATACATATCTCGATCCGGAAATGTAACAGGTTCAAAGTCTTTTAATTTCTCAAAAGATTTAAGAATAATATCTTCATTTCTAGCCAAAAAAAGTTGTACGTTTTTAGGTAGCCGGCTTACAACATCAAGCATTTTCTTACAAAGCTCAATTGGGAGTTGATCTATTTCTATTTTCATATTTTACAATTTTCTATAATCTACAGGTAAAAAACGATAAGTCAAATTTAAAATAATGTATAATAAAAAAATGGAAAACAACACAGTATTTGGCAAGATTATTAGGGGTGAAATACCGGCTACTAAGGTTTATGAGGATGAGAAATGCTTAGCGTTTATGGATATAAACCCGGTATCGAAAGGCCACCTGCTTTTGATCCCAAAAGATCACTACGAATGGATGCAGGATGTTCCAAATGAATTGCTTGCCTATCTTTTTATAAAAACAAAAGAACTGATGATAAGCATGAAAAAAGGTTTAAGTTGTGACTATATACAAGTATCTGTTGTTGGTAAGGATGTGCCCCACTTTCATATACATCTGATGCCTAGATACTTAGATGACAACCTCTCAGGTTGGCCAACATTTTCTTATGAAATAGGAGAAAAGGAGGCTTTAGCCGAAAAGATAAAAAATAATTTATAAAGATAAAACCCGAACATGTCGGGCTTTATGAGGGTTGTAGATTTATTTTTGGTTTTTCTTAGTCTTTTAAGTATTTTACTCCTACCAAAGTGCCACTAGCAAGGTACTCTAGTGTTGCTCCACCACCGGTTGAGACAAAGATGTTTTTTGTTTTTTTGCTTCCACCTAAAATCTTCTCTACCACTGCTCCTGTATCCCCTCCACCCACAACAGAAAAAGCTTTTGAAGACTTTATAGACTGAGCCAAAGACTTGGTTGCTGTAACAAAACCTTTTTCGTACCAGCCAGTTGGGCCGTTCCAAAGGATTATTTTTGATTTTTTTATCTTTTGATCTATAAGTTCTATGCTTTGTTTTCCGATATCAACGATGATGTCACCTTTTTGCACCTCATTTGCCATAACAAGTTTTTTAACACCAGAGCGAACAACTATAACATCAACCGGTAGCAAAATCTTTGGCGAAGATGTCAATTTCTTTATTTCCTTTTCGTAACCATCTTCAACGACTGAATCACCGATCTCAAAACCTATAGATTTATAAAAAGAGTTGAGTATTGCTCCTGTTATAACAATATTGTCAGAAATATTTATAAACTTCTTAAGTAATGGTATTTTGGTTCCAAACTTTGCTCCTCCTAAAATAAAGAGTGATGGATGCTTTTTGCTTTCGAGTGCTACTTTTAAATTTTTTATTTCACTCTCTAGCTGAACACCCGCATAACTCGGTAAATACTTCGCTACACCCACGACACTAGCATGATTTCTGTGCGAAACAGAAAATGCGTCGTTAACAAATACATCTCCGAGTTTAGATACCTCCTTTGCAAACTTGGCATCGTTTTTCTCTTCCTCAATATAAAAACGAATATTTTCAAACAAAATTATTGTGTCTTGAGAGACTTTAGAACAAAGACTTTTTATCTTTTCTGTGTTTTTAATATCTTCTGTGATAAAGACGATTTTAAAATATTTTGATAAATACTTTGCCACAGGTTTTAGGGTTGCTTTATTGTCTCCTAAATGAGCAAGCAATAGGACTTGAAAGCCTTTTTTGTGTAGTGATTTTATTGTTTCAAAAGAAGAGTCGATGCGACGAGTGTCCAATATTTTCCCATTTTTAAAAGGAACATTATAGTCTACTCTAACAAGCGCTTTTCTGTTTTTTATTTTTTTTAAATCTTTTAGTGTTTTCATCACGTACAAAATACCATATATTCAAAACATATCAAAGAAACACCCTCTCAATTTTGTACGTGATTCATATTAAGCAATCATTGATAAAGACTTCATCAAAGAGGCAAATCTCTTTGTATCCAAACTCACCCTCCCTACCAAAAGTCCTTGTGCTCCACCTTCGAGAATAAATGCTGATGCATTTTCTTCATTGACTGACCCTCCATACAAAATATTTATATTTTTTGCTGTTTTTTCATCTGTTATATCAGCGATGACTTTTCTAATGAACATAATCATTTCTCGAGATTCAGCTACAGTAGCCTCTCGAGCTGCATTTTTACCTATTGCCCAAACAGGTTCATAAGCCAAAACTATTTTTTTGATTTGGTTTTTTGGAACTCCGAGAAAAACTTTTTCAACTTGTTCTTTAACAGAACTTAGATACCAACCATGGTTATCTCTTTCCTTTTCTCCAACACAAACAACAGGAATAATGTTTTTTTGTAGGAGCGAGACTGTAGAAGAAAGTATCTGTTCGTCTGTTTCTCCACGAGCTCTGACTTCTGAATGGCCAACTATACAATAAGACGCACCATAGCTCTTGAGCATTGAAGAGTTTATCAACCCTGTTTGTGCCACTTCTTCACTAAAGGCAACATTCTGCCCACCAAAAGAAATGCCTGTTTTAATATTTTTAACCAATGCAGGTAAATGTATATATGGAGCACAGATAACTGTATTGATGCTTTTTTTATAAGTTTTAGATGATAATGCGATTTTTTTGGCAAGATTTATAGCTTCAGTGCTTTTATTTGGTGCCATTTTCCAATTTCCAACAAGTAATATCATGGAAATATTATAGCACGAGCCAAAAATCCTTAATTTTCAAGCTCTTCCCAAAGTATTATCTGGTATTTATCAGAAGCAAGAGGAAAGTTTGGTGGTGGAGCATAAAGAAGGTTTGTATCATAAGTAATAGTACGATCATCATAACCAGTTCCGTCTGTATAAGCAAAACCATATCGGCCATTTGTACCAAGCATGCCATAGAGAGAAATACTGTTTCTATAAACGTTTACTCCGCAACGATTTGTCCCCCCTCCATTTGTTGGTGGATCATAATAATACCTACCTATACGGCCATTTTGCGCAACCAAAGCCCCGTCAATTTGTAAGTTGGTATCTGAAAATAAGCCTACGTTTATATTATTTTGAGCTATCAATGATATAACGTCTGTACCATCATAATTTGTATACTTTAGATCGTTATTTACTGTGATGTTCTTGCGAGTTGCAACAGTATCAGGGAACCTAGCAGCAGCGATAGTAACTCTTGCTGAATTTATTTGCCCTTCAACCCAAATATTATCTTCAGCAAAAATAAGTCCATTTGCTGGAATAGCATAGTTAGCTAAAAAGGTCTTTGCCCCTATACTCCAAGTACCCCATGTAGAGTCACTGGTAACATCAGAACAGCCACTCGGTGGAGCACTGAGACTTGTAACACGATAAAGGTCAAAAGTGTCGTTAGTTTTTAAAATTATTTGATATCCTTGATAACCTGAAGCTGCAAAATATCTTCCTGAGGCAATGGCTTGAGTCTTGATAGT
Source organism: Minisyncoccota bacterium (assembly GCA_035438645.1). Taxonomy (GTDB): domain Bacteria; phylum Patescibacteriota; class Minisyncoccia; order Phycocordibacterales; family UBA9973; genus UBA4124. The sequence goes on along the minus strand of DAORIU010000006.1, from coordinate 860 downwards.
CGCTAGGTCGTTGGTAATACCGGCAAAATCAACAGCGGGGACAGGAAATGTTCTACCTGCCTTAAAAACATCATTTCTATTTGCTAGTGTTGACGGTGGAGCTTCTGCTGGGCGAAAGCTATTGTTGACTGTTGCACTTCCAGTATTAACGTGTGTATGAACACCAAACTCAACAGCTCCAGTATGATCTGGATCATCATAGCTTGTTTTGGAGCTAGTTATCTGATTCCAGATAACACCATCAAAACGAATTCCTCCATTTGAATGAATAGGACCATAAACAACAGTCCCCTCACCGAAACGCATTTCAGTATTTGCTAAAACAGAATATTTGGCCAAAGAAGGTATGGCGAGGTTAACATTTATACTACGAGTGGCTGTAGGGTCTGCTAAGGTTGCGCCTGTTGATTTTACTTTTACCAAAGTAGACCCAGTAGGAGGCGGTGTAACAGTTAGAGTATAAGTACCTACTTGATTTCCGTCTTTATCATTAAAAGGATAGACATATGGACCAGCACCAACATTCCCTAGTGTATAATCCGTTTGAAAATGGGCTAAATACCACCTAGAGTATTCAATACCTGCCTCAGCAATCTGTAGTGCAGACTCTCTAGACTGAACCCTTCTAGCCAATTTTGAACTTGTAGTAGCCCAAGAAACAAAAGCTGTTATCGTAACTATACTAACTGCAGCAAAAACAAGAACCCCTATCAATAAAAATCCATTTTGTTTTTTATTTATTTTAAACATAATTTATTGTTGAACTTTTAAGTTACGAATAGCAACTTGTGTGCTGACCTCTATGGTATTTGGAGATTGGTTTGGATCAGGATCAAGTCTTATTTTAACACCTATTAGTC
>DAORIU010000005.1:4302-19521 GCA_035438645.1 Minisyncoccota bacterium | reverse complement strand
TCTCTAAAAGTAGCAACTGAAATCAAAGACTCTTTTGTTTCAACAGAGCATCTTTTTGTTGCTCTTTTAGATATTAAAAATGAAGCTTCAGAAATATTAGAAAAATTTAAAATCGACAGACACCTTCTGATCGGTGTTATTTCAGATTTTCGAAACAACAAAGATGTCGGCATGGAAACCAACAAAAAGTTTCGCATGCTTACCAAATTTACTCGCAACCTGACCAAGCTTGCCAAGGAGGACAAACTAGACCCGGTGATTGGTCGCGACAATGAAATCATGCGCATTATGCAGATCCTTTCTCGTCGAACAAAAAACAATCCAGTACTTCTCGGGGAGCCAGGAACTGGAAAGACTGCTGTTGTAGAGGGGCTGGCAGTGCGCATCGCAAAGGGGGATGTGCCTGAGAGTTTGAAAGACAAAGAACTTGTTTCTCTGGACATAGGAAGTCTTTTGGCTGGTACAAAATATCGCGGGGAGTTTGAAGAGAGACTTAAAGGAATACTTAAAGAAGTAGAAAAAGCAGAAGGCAAAATAATACTATTTATCGACGAAATACACACCATAGTTGGAGCAGGAAGTGCTGAAGGATCAGTAGATATGTCCAACATGCTCAAGCCAGCTCTTTCTCGTGGGGAAATAAGAGCTATAGGAGCAACAACTCTCAAAGAATATCAAAAGTATATAGAAAAGGACCCAGCGCTTGCTCGTCGTTTTCAGCCAGTGACGATAGATGAACCAAGTGTTGATGATACTATCGCTATTTTGCGTGGACTAAAAGAAAAGTATGAACTTTACCACGGAGTGCGTATCACAGATGACGCTATCATTTCCGCTGTTAATCTTTCAAATAGATATATTACCAACAGACAGCTTCCTGATAAGGCAGTAGATTTGCTAGATGAAGCTTGTTCAGCTCTTCGTATGGAACTTGAAAACAAACCAGCGCCACTCGAAGAAGCTCACCGCAAAATAATGCGACTTGAAATAGAAAAAGAAGCGCTCAAAAAAGACCTTGAAAAAGATTTGGATAAAGATACAGCAAAAAATACCAAGGCTCGTCTGGCAGATATAGAAAGTGAAGTAGCAAATATTACAGAGAAAACAAAAGAGCTTCAAACAAAATGGCAAACAGAAAAGTCGCTCCTAGGAGACATCGCAAAAATCAAAAAAGATCTAGAAACACTCAGACTTGAAGCTGAAAATGCAGAGATGCGCACTGACTTGGGTCGTGCTGCTGAAATCAGATACGGACACCTACCACTTCTACAAAAAGATTTAGAAGCAAAAATGGCACGCCTCAAAAAACTTCAAAAAGTTCGCAGAGTTTTGAAAGAAGAAATTACCGAAGAAGATATCGCCTCTGTTGTTGCTCGTTGGACTGGAGTACCGGTTACAAAAATGCTTGAAGAAGAGAGAACAAAGCTTGCAAATATGGAAGCAGAGTTAAGAAAGAGAGTAGTAGGGCAAGACCAGGCTATCGAGCGTGTTGCTCAAGTACTGCGAAGAAGTCGCGCTGGTATTAGCGACCCAAATCGCCCAATAGGCTCATTTATTTTCTTGGGTCCTACAGGGGTTGGAAAGACCGAACTTACAAAAGCCTTGGCGCAGTTTATGTTTAACGACGATAAGGCACTTATCAGAGTAGACATGAGTGAGTACATGGAGCGTCATGCTGTTTCTAAGCTAGTAGGTTCTCCTCCGGGATATATAGGTCACGATGAAGCAGGGCAGTTAACTGAAGCAGTGCGACACAAGCCTTACAGTGTTGTTCTCTTTGATGAAATAGAAAAAGCTCATCCAGAAGTTTTCAATATCTTGCTTCAAGTGCTCGATGATGGAATCTTAACTGATAGTAAGGGGCGAAGAGTCAATTTCAAAAACACTATCATCATCATGACAAGTAATATCGGTAGTCAGTTTATCCAAAAGATGGAGTCTATTGGTTTCCACAACAACACAGAAGCCGTTGAGTATACCCAAATGAAAGACAAGGTAGAAGGAGCGTTGAAAGATCATTTCAAACCAGAATTCTTAAACAGAATAGATGAAGTAGTGGTCTTTGATATCCTTTCAGCTGAAGCTATAAAAGAAATAGTAGGCCTACGAATCAAGAGTGTCTTGTCTCGACTAGAAGAGAAGGGAATAGAGATAAAAATTACAGATGAAGCGCTTTCGTTTCTGGCTCGAGTCGGCTATAATCCTCAGTACGGGGCTCGTCCCCTCAATCGTCTTGTGCAGACCAAGGTCCTCAATCCGATTGCTGAACGTATCATCAAGCAAACAGTTTTGCCAGGTGACGTTGTGACTGTTTCTGTTGCTAATGACGATATAGTTGTTAGTACAAATAATAAAAAGAAACAGAATAGTTCCTTCAAGAAATCTAAGCAAGAGGCAGTTGCTTCTTAGTCTAGATTAATATATTATTGCAGCGCTACAATTTCTGTAGCGTGCACGCGTCGGTGGTAGAGTGGTCAATTACATCAGACTGTAAATCTGACGCCTTCGGGCTACGGGGGTTCAAATCCCTCCCGGCGCACACATGCAAAAAACCTCACTTGATTGTGAGGTTTTTTGCATGTGTGCGCCACAGCCATGTTGAGCTTTGTGAGACAGACGAGCCGAGGTCGCGAACATTTTGTATTTCAAGAAAGAAAATACTTAGTGATTCGTGGCCAAATCCTACTAAGTTGACATCTATTTCAGTAGATGTAATATAAATAAAAAGTTTTATATGAGAAATTATACAGATATTACTTTGGAAAATTTTCAAGAGAAACGTGAGTTTTTAACTGAAATAGTTATTAGAGAGCAAAATAAGGGTGATAATTTTGAAAAACCTAAACTTCCTTGGGGTGCCAAGAGACTCTTTGCTTATTCAGATGTTTTTCCTGAAGAAGGTGGTACTTTAGAAGAAGTTACTGAAAATAATCAATTTGAAGAGGTTGTCAAAAAAGCAAAAGAAGGGCGATTTGGAACTTATTTTGGTGAGCTTGATACTGTGTTTATAACTATTTATTCAGTGGTGGCTTAAGGCTTAACATTGTTAGGCAATAATATTTTGTAAGAACCCTGTTTTTAAGCAGGGTTTTTTATTTGAATGCTATACTTATTACAATGAAACGTATCGGTATTATTCGCGGTGGTATCAGTGGAGCTTATGATTTGTCTTTAAAGACAGGTGGAGCAGTAGCGCAAGCTCTTCACGAAGCTGGTTTTGAGGCTATAGACATGCTTCTGGATAAAGAAGGTGTGCTACACATCAAAGGTGTACCGGCAGATATGGAAAAGGCGCAGGCTTCTGTTGACTATGTTTGGAATGCTCTTCATGGAGAGTTTGGCGAGGATGGGGGAATACAAAAACTTTTGGATAGTTATGGACTTCCTTATAGTGGCTCAGGAGTTGCGACTTCGGCTCTAGCATTTAACAAAAACACTGCCAAAGAATACGCTCAAAACCTAGGAATAAAAACTCCAATATCTATGCTTTTGATGCCGGATGAGGGAAGCTCAGTCGCTGAAATGACTGCTCGTATTTACAAAACTATGGCTCCGCCTTGGGTAGTTAAGCCTCTCTATGGTAGTGGATCTATCAAAACTTTTTTTGCCTTTACTCCACTTGATCTGTCTCAAATAGTTGAGGAGGCTATTTCGCACAATCAACCTTTTTTGGTTGAGCAGTACATAGAAGGTACAGAAGTAGCGGTGGGTGTGATAGAAGATTTTCGAAACAAAAAAGACTATGTCTTGCCGGTAGTAGATGTAGACTCACCCAAGAGAGGAATCTTGACCAATGAAAATCGCAAAAGCTCTTACGCTATGAACTCCTCTCGTCTTCGAGCGGATGAAAGACAAAGACTTAGCGACTTGGCTCTTAGTCTACACAAAAGCCTCGGCGCCAAGGATTATTCTCAGAGCGAGTTTGTGGTGGATAGGTTTGGCAAAATTTGGTTTTTGGAAATAGATACACACCCAGAGCTTCATGACGGAGCACCTTTTATCAAGGCCTTAGAAGCAGTTGGGGCGACATTAACAGAATTTGTAAGAAGTGTTTTAGAGAGATAAGATATGCATTTGTTTGAATTTTTAGGAATTATAGCCGCAGTATTTCAGGTAGTAGGTTATTATACCTACTACAGACTGTCTATCTCTGGTCACATAAGACCTAATGCTGCATCATGGCTAATCTGGTTTTATGGTAATGCCATAGTTTGTATATCCTATCTTTCAATAGGAGAAATTTCTTTAGCAGATCTTCTTCCTATTGTTTGCGCCATTTCGAATATTGTTATTGTCGTTGCTTTATGGAATAAAAAATTTTTTGCCCCGATAGAGCCATATGAAAAAAAAGTTATTGCCTCCGATATTGGTATTACCATTTTATGGCTTTTTTTAGAATATAGTAAGTTCGGCAATTTATTTGAGAATGCGACTAATATACCAGTTGTTCTAGCGGTCCACCTACTTCTTCTATTAAGCGCATGTATTAGTTTTATTCCAGTTATTAAAGATACTCTTTCAGATACTTGTGCTGAGGATAAGAGGCCATGGATAGTTTGGTCATTTGCTTATCTTATATGGTTTGTTGCGGAGAGCTTAACAGGATTTAGTTGGAATATGGTATATCCAGGCCTTTATTTAATATTACATAGTACAGTGTTTATTATTCTCTTAATAAGAAAGACAAAACCTGTTTGTTAAGAAGTTATGGTATAATTTTTAGATAATTATGAAAGACATTTATGCGGCCACAAGTAAAATCGCAGGACTCGGTCTTATGGCGGGTGAAAATATAAAAAAAGGAGACTTGATTCGTTATATTAAGGGAGATATAAAATTTAAAATAAATAAGTCAAAAAAGGATGCCTTAGCAAATCCTAATTGGATAGGGGTCGCTAATAACCACTGGATAGACCCGGCTAAACCTTATAAATTTTTAAATCATTCCTGTAGTCCTACCGCAGGAATCAAAGGTAGGGTTGCTCTTGTAGCTATAAGAGATATAAAAGAAGGGGAGGAAATAACTATAGATTATTCAACAATAGAAGGTGATGTCCGCTGGGAAATGCCTTGTTCTTGTGGAGAGAGAGGGTGTAGAAAAGTTATTCGCTCTATTAGTTTTTTACCAAAACCTATTTTCCAAAAATATCTACCATTTATTCCAAGGTATTTTCAACAGTTATATATAAAATCAGAATTATGATTACAAAAAAGACACAGATTTTTTTTGCGGTTTTTGCGGTGATTATTATCATTGCTAGTCTAGTTTCTTATTATAGATTTGTAATAAAAAAAGATTTTACTATTTTTTTAGAAGAAAATAATATTCCTTCTAACAATAAAGAATCATTTATTTTTATTAAAAATAATACAAAAGACATTCTATGGAACAAGTAATATCAATGTGTGAGTGGTCGAAATCTTCGTATCTAATATTTTCGGATAATGTATTTGCGCCTTTAATTTATTATTCTCACTTTTTTGCTCTGGGAGTGTCTTTTTTTGTGGGGCTTTTTATATATCTACAAGGACGCAAAGAATTAGTAAATAACCTATTATTTATAATTAGCATCTCTTTATCTGTTTGGATTTTTGGAGATTTAGTCCTTTGGGCGTCAGAAAAGCCCTCTTTGGTAATGTTCTTTTGGTCTCTAGTAAATATATTTGAACCATTAGTGTATCTTTTTTCACTATACTTCTTCCTTGTCTTTATCGATAAAAAGGATATCTCTTTGGGTAAAAAAACTATAATGGCCGGCTTAATGATTCCTATTTTAGTTTTTGCGTCTACTAAATTAAGCTTACTAGGATTTGACCTTTCTAATTGTGACAGGGCAGCAGTAGAAGGGCCAATGGCACAATATGGGTATCTCCTAGAACTATTTTTTGTTTGTTGGATTATTATAGCGGCTATTATTCGTTATAAAAAAAGCAAAGAACCTGATTTTCGTTCGCAGATAGTTATTATGTCTTCAGCACTTTGTATTTTTCTTTTGTCTTTTTCGTTGGGCAATATAGTAGAGGTGTTCACTGATAACTGGGGGGTTGGCCAAATAGGTCTGATTGGTGTTCCAGTGTTTATAGCATTCTTGTCATATTTAATAGTTAGATATAAAGCGTTTAGCATTAAATTAATGGGGGCTCAAGCACTGGTTATGGTTCTTGGTTTTCTGGTTCTTTCTTTATTGTTTGTTAGAACACTGGAAGACGCACGATACGTTATTTTAGGAACTTTTATCATTGTTCTTGTTGTTGGGTATTTATTAGTGCGTAGTGTAAAAAGAGAAATAGAACAAAGACATCGTTTGCAGGATTTGACTCTAAGTCTTGAAAAATCAAATCTTTCTCTCGCTGAAGCAAATGACAAACTCAAAGGTTTGGATAAGCTCAAAACAGAGTTTCTTTCTTTGGCTTCTCACCAACTTCGTTCACCACTTACTGCTATCAAAGGTTATGCTTCCATGCTCTCTGAAGGAGCCTTTGGTTCTTTGGATTCCAAACAAGATGAGGCGATCAAGCGCATCTATACTTCCGCTCAAGGCCTTACAAATATAGTTGAAGATTTGCTTAACGTTTCAAAGATAGAGCAGGGAGGTATGAAGTACGAGTTTAGTCCAACTAGTCTCTCGGCAATAGTTACAACTCTTTATAATGAAATGAAGGTTCCGGCCGAGAGTAAAAGTTTGGAATTTTCTTTGGAAATGGATAGTCATGACCAATACATAGTCAGTGCTGATGCCACAAAGATAAAACAAGTATTCCTCAACCTTGTCGACAACAGTATCAAATATACACCGAAAGGTTTTGTAAAAATTTTCCTAAAGAGGGAAGGGGCAAATATTGTTTTTTCTGTTTTAGATAGCGGTATGGGTATATCACCTGAAACAAGGGCCAAGCTTTTTGAAAAGTTTAGTCGTGGAGAGGGCGGTAAAACAAATACTGGTGGAAGCGGTCTTGGTCTTTATTTAGCCCAACAAATAGCTCGTGCACACAAAGGGGACGTAACTATAGAATCTCCAGGACTTGGTAAAGGTTCTACGTTTATAGTAACTCTTCCAGCTAGCGGATCTTATCCTAACTAAGCACCGCTCCATCTGGAGTTTGCTCAACGCTGTAGCCTAATGATTCAAGTTCTTCTCTAAGGGTATCAGATCTACCATAATCTTTGTTTGCTCTGGCTTCATTCATTTTCTCCAAAAGCCCTTTTGCTTTTTCTGTTATCTCAAATGCTGGAGTGTCTTTTAGATTTAGCCCAAGTACTTGGTCAAAAGAAAGGAGGGTCGCATACTTGTCTTCTTTTGAGACATTTTTGTCGGCAAACATTTCCCATATAGTAGAGAGTGCTTTGGCAGTATTTAGGTCGTCAGATAGAGAGTCTCTAAACATTTTTTCATAATCAGAATTTATAACACCGCCCTCATACTTTTTGGAAGCTAGGTTTTGAAGTTTTTTGAGCTGGATTTGAGCGCCTTCTAGGGACTCCCATGTAAAGTTCATAGGTTTTTTATAGCTTGTTTGCATACAAAGGAGTCTCATAGAGAGTGGATCTATATCGTGAGACTCTATGTCAGAGAGAGTATAATAGTTATGTTTACTTTTACTCATTTTTTCTCCATCCACATTTAAAAATGCATGGTGAACCCAGTATCTAACAAAGTCATGACCTGTAGCACACTCACTCTGCGCTATCTCGTTTTCATGATGAACAGGGATATGATCTATACCACCAGTATGGATGTCTATAGTTTCTCCGAGATAGTGCATGCTCATGGCAGAGCATTCTATGTGCCAGCCAGGAAATCCGTCGCCCCAAGGGCTTGGCCAATACATGGTGTGGTTTGCAAACTTACCCACTCTTTTAAACCAAAGCGCAAAGTCCGCAGGATTTCTTTTTTCTGGATCAGAAGATACTTCTTCACGAGCGCCGATTATCTTATCGGACAATTTTTGGCCAGAGAGACTCCCATATTCAGAGTATTTTGAAATATCAAAATAAAGAGCTTGATTTGTTTCGTAGGCAAAACCTTTGGCTATCAAGTCTTGGTTTAGTTCGATCATTTCTTTTATGTGATCTGTTGCTTTGGGCTCTATGTTTGGAGGCAAGACATTTACTGCTTCCATGCTTTTGTGAAAATACTCGGTATAAAGCTCGGCTATTTGCCAAACATTTTTTCCTTCAGACTCGGCCTTTTTTTCAAATTTGTCATCGCCTTCATCACTATCGTTAGTTAAGTGCCCAACATCTGTGATGTTCATGACGTGTTTTACTTCATATCCGAAATAAGAAAGTGTTCGTCGCAATACATCGTCCCCAATATATTTTTTCATGTGCCCAATATGCGTGTAGTCATAAACTGTTGGGCCACAGGCATACATAGTTACAAAGCCTTCTTTTAGAGGTTCAAATTCTTCTATTTGCCGAGATTTTGTATTGTAGAGTTTCATCTTTTAGAGCCACTTTCTTATTTTGAAAAACAGGAACATCACTAGCGCCGTAACAATCATCGCTCCAAGCACAAAGAAGAAGTCAGCTTTATTTTCTATAAACTTTAGATTGTCCCCAGTATTCATACCAAATATTCCAGTGATAAGCATTAGCGGTGTTAAAACAAAGGTCAGTATAGTAAAGGTGCGCATAGTGTCATTTGTTTTTGTTGAAAGGAGAGAATCGTTGGTTCTTTGAAGCTCTGTTAGAGCATCACGATTGCTCTCTAGGAGAGAATTTAATTTGTTAAATTCAGATGTGATTATCCCTGCATAGTATCTATGTTCTTCACCAAAGAGTTTTACACTAGCGCTTTCATATGAGCGCAGTATGTCTTTGTGGAAACGAAGAGCTTGCTTGAAATCGAGAAGTTTTTTGCCTGTATCTGATATTTTTTTGACCATCAAACCTTCTTGTCCATTGAAGATATAGTATTCTATCTCTTTTATGACTTTTGTTATTTCATCTAGTTTGTGCAGAGAATGTTCATAAAAACTCTTCATCATTTCAATAAATAGAAAGCCTCCGTTGTTTATCTTGTTCTCAAGTCCAAAACTGTTATTTTTTTCGAAGTTTTTAGCAAATTGGTCTATAGGATATATAGATTCGTAGTGGGTTGTTATTAGAAAGTTTTTGCCGATGATAAAGTCTATCTCTTGTTCGATGCCACTAGAGCCATCTCTGTGTGATGGCGGAAAGTGCAGGATCATATATATCAGAGCATCATAGAGCTCTACTTTTGCATGAAGGGTGCTAGTTATAGCCTCTTCGGTTACTAGTGGCGGGATAGAAAATTCTTCCATTATATGCAACATCTCTTCTTTGGTAGGATTTTGCATGTCTACCCAGGTTATATTGTGGTATGTATAGCGGGAAATCATTGTCAGTATTGTACCATTTATAGGGGAGTTGCAAAATATCCAGTCTTAGGTATAATAGTCCGACAACAAAAACTTATATGGCAACAGCAAAAAAAACAACTAAAAAAGCAGTTTCTAGCGAATTCGCAGTTATCAAAACTGGGGGCAAGCAATACCGCGTAGCAGTAGGAGAGTCTATAAAGATAGAGAAGCTAAAAGGCGAGTTCAAAAAAGGTGACAAAGTTACTTTTTCTGAGGTTTTACTTACTGATGATGGCAAAAATACAGTTATCGGCACTCCTTTTATTTCTGGAGCAAAGGTAGAGGCAGAGGTGGAACTAGTAGGACGAGCACAAAAGGTTATAGTTTTGAAATACAAGCAAAAGTCTCGCTACATGAAGAAAAATGGTCACCGACAACCGTTTATAAAAGTAAAAATAACTTCTCTAAAATAAATAAAAATCCCTCATCCAATGAGGGATTTTTATTTACGGATTTGAGTAACATCCAGTCCCAACCCAGTAAGCTGTTTGGCTCGGTGTTTTGTCGGATGTTCCACTTGAGCCGATACATAAAAATTGTCCGTTAGGTAAACTTGCTACTATGGAATATTTTTTATCTAAGTCGACGCCATTTCCAGAATAAAACCTCCACCCAGAACCCCATTGGCTTGGTGAGCTATTATTAACTATAACTTCACATACTTCTCTAGCTTTGTCAGCGTAAACTCCGGCGAAAGATGAGGAACAAGGTGTATTTGGTATCCAAGCATAAAAAGGGCTTGCTCCTGAGTACTGAAGATTTCTATAGCTTCCGGTTTCTGAAAATTCGAGCTCAAGTAGCTTTTGAAATTCTTTCATAGAAGATGTTATTGCAGATATTTTGGCCTTATTTCTTGCTTCATTGATGCCAGCAATAATTACGCCAATAATTGCGCCTATTATAGTTACAACAACCATAAGTTCTATTAAGGTAAAGCCAGAATAATTTCCCTTTTTAAACATAATCATTATTATATCACTCTCTCTTTTTCAGTGAAGCCTCAAGAGAGGCAGGGTCAGCGTATTCGAGTTCGGTGCCAGTAGAAAGTCCTCTTCCTAGGGAGCTTATTTTGGCGCTTGTTCCAATCATTTCTCTAAGTACAAAGTCAGTATGATCACCATTTGGAGTAAGAGGGAAAGCCAAAATTATTTCTTTTAAATTTGTGTCATTTTTTATTCTCTCTAGCAAAGACTTTGTATTGGTGCCATCGATGATACTTTTTTGGGTTATTGGGATCAAAGATCCGAGAACAAAAAACTCTCCGTTATAATCAGTCCTTAAAAAGACATCTATGTCAGAAGTTTTTTCAACAACCAAGACTTTGTCTTTTTCTCTTTTTTCATCACTACACAAATAACAAACTCCAGATGTTTGTGATGAAGAGCCTTCAAAAATCCTAAAACATTTAGGACAAGTTTGGGCGGAGGCTTTGGCAGAGAGGAGGCTAGTAGAGAGATTTTTTACATAGCTGTCTTGTTGGCTAAGTATAAAATAAGCAAATCTCTTGGCTTGTCGAGCACCAATACCAGGGAACTTAAGAAATAGCTTTGTTAGTTGTTCTATATGGTCTTGCACTTTAGTATTGTAACTGACTTTTGCTTTTTATGAACTTTACAAACTTTATAACTGTTCTAGAAGTCATCCAGTGACTTAGCTTTTGGTGCCGGCATATGATTTTTGTCTATAGATAGGAGTGTTGTAGTTTTTGAATCAAAGAGGAGGTCTATCTTTCCAACAGCACCGTTACGATGTTTTTCTATCAGTACTTCAACTATATTGTCTTTCTCTGTCGCATCTTTATATCTATCTTCTCGGTGTAGGAACATCACAACATCAGCGTCTTGCTCTATAGATCCAGAGTCACGAAGGTCAGAGAGCCTAGGTTTGCCACCACGAGATTCAACTGCACGGGAGAGCTGAGATAGAGCAAGGACTGGTACGTCGAGTTCACGTGCGAGCTGTTTGAGGGCTCGAGAAATCTCAGTGATTTGGTTCACCATGTTGTCGTAGTTTTTACTTGCATGAATGAGTTGTAAGTAGTCAATAACGATAAGAGCTAAACCATGTTCACTCTTTAGTCTTCTTGCGACTGCGCGCATTTTTACTATTGAGTTTCCAGCTTGGTCGTCTATATAAATAGGAGCCTTTTGTAGTCTCGATGCGGCCTCTTGCAAAGTAGAGAAGTGTTGTGAAGATAGTCCGTGACCAGTTCTGATAGCCCACGCGTCTACTCTAGACTCAGCGGAGAGCATTCTTTGGACTAGCTGGTTGGCACTCATTTCTAGAGAAAATATTCCTACAGCGCGACCAGAGAGCGCGACATTGCGAGCGATATCTAGGGCAAAAGTTGTTTTACCGATACTTGGTCTAGCTGCCAAGATAACCAAGTCAGATTTTTGTAGCCCCGCCAAGATATTGTCGAGATCAGGAAAGCCTGTAGGTACCCCGCGCACTTCATCTTTGTGTTCACGCAAGTACTCTATCTGTTCGACTGTGTCCATAAGTCCTTGTTTGATAGAAACAAAGCCATTTTTTACATTCATATTTGAAGAAACACGAAAGATACTCTTTTCTGCGCTATCCAAAATATCTGCAACATCTTGATCGGCTTCCGCATATGCCTGGGTTGCTATTTGCTCTGAGGCATCTATCAAGCTTCGAAGTATGTGCTTTTTGTAAACGATATCAGCGTAGTGGCGGATATTTACAGTCGAAGGAACGTTGCCCATGATTTCGTTGAGATAGCTATTGCCTCCGACTTCGTTGATCTGTTTTTTTTCTTTGAGTTTTGAGGCCACAGATAGTACATCTATAGGCTCACTCTTAGCAGAGAGTTCGAGCATTGTCTGGAAAATAGTTGCATGCTTGCGCGCATAGAACATTTCCGGTGCTAAAAGGTCAGTGACTTCATGTATTGCTGAAGGGCGAAGCATCAAAGCTCCCAAAACCGCCTGCTCACTTTCGAGTGAGTGAGGGGGGATACGAAGTTCTGAGAGATTGTTGTTCTTTACCATGAAGACATTGTAGCACTTAGGGCAACTGTTCTAAATCCACGATTTTTGGTAGTATATACACATGCAATCCACAGAAAACACCTTCAAAAAACGACTTCTCTCAGGTGTAAAACCAACAGGTAGGCCTCACATTGGCAACTATTTCGGTGCTATGAAGCAGTTTGTAGATTTACAAAATGACTATGAAAGCTTTGTTATGGTCGCTGATCTTCATGCTTTGAACTTTATTCAAAACAAAGAAGAAATGCACAAATTAACCAAAGATCTGATATTAGACTATCTAGGTATAGGTCTTGATCCAAAGCACTGTACTATTTTCAAACAATCTACAGTTACAGCCCACACAAGTCTGACTTGGATATTTGATACATTGGTAACAGTTCCATTTATGATGCGAGCACATGCTTACAAGGATGCTGTTGCAAAAGATGTTGAACCTAGTATGGGGCTTTTCAACTATCCAGTTTTGATGGCGGCAGATATTTTAGTTTATGACTCTGATGTTGTTCCAGTTGGTAAAGATCAAAAGCAACACATAGAATACGCGCGAGATATTGCACTCAAATTTAACAATCAATACGAAGAGTTGTTTAAGTTACCAAAAGAATTGATTCTTGGAGATGTTGAAACAGTTCCTGGTACTGACGGACAAAAGATGAGTAAAAGCTATGGCAACACTATCCCACTTTTTGGAACAGACGAAGAAATAACAAAAGCTGTGATGAGTATAGCGACAGACTCTCGAGGTAAAGATGAGGAGAAAAATCCAGACGATATGGTGCTATACCAAATACACAAACTTTTCAACTCTTCAGAAGAGCTAAGGGCTCAGTACACAAAAGGGTTAGGATATGGCGAAGCCAAAAAAATGCTAATCAAAGATATTATAGACTTTGTTACTCCAATGCGAGAGCGACGCAAGAAATACGAAGATGATCCAAAGCTCGTCGAAGAAATACTTCTCCAAGGTGCTATAAAAGCAAATGATGTGGCTATGAAAAAATTACAAGCAGTTTATGAAGCGGTAGGGTTAACAAACTAAAACTATGGAAGAAAAAGAAGTAAGAGATTCATTAAAGAGTATTTTTTTAACCTCAAAAAGAGCATTTGTCTTTGGTTTCAAAAAAGAGCCAGGGTTAATGAGTATAAACCTAGTATTAAATATACTTTTGGCTGCTCTTGTTTATGTGCAGCTATCATCTTTCTCTAGGGTTGTTGATGAAATTATTTTTATAAAAACAAATGGAGGACTTTTAACAAAAGGGCTTCTAAATAATTCTATTATTCTAGGGTTATCATTTTTGATTCCGTCAATATTACAAAATTTACATAATAGGTTTGCAGAGAATTTACGCATGAAGTATGGAACACATGCTCAATTATTGCGTGTAGACTCTATATCAAAGCTTGATGTAGGAACTATTGAAAGTACAGAATTTCAAACAAAAATTGAAAGAGCAGAGCAATGGGGTGTTGGGTGTATGAACAATCTTACAATGCTTACGTTTAGTGTTGTTAGAAATATAGCTTCAGTTATTACTTCTGCGGTTATTTTATATGTGATAAATCCTTGGCTTGTTTTGTTGGCTGTAATTAGCGGGTTACCTTTTTATTTTATACAAAAAAAATACGGCTTTCAGATTTATCGCTTGTATCATGACAGAACAGACGAATCTAGAATTATGAGGGATAGAAATTCTTTTTTTAATGATAAGAAAAAGATAGTAGAAGTTATACTTTTTAATCTCGGACTTAGGTTTAGAAATGATATAGAACAAGCCAATGTTTCTTTTGATAACAAAATACTTAATGTGTTTCGTAAGCGTTCAAATGTTACATTTTTCTATGATTTTATAAGTGTCGCATGTTTATTATTAGCTATTGGTCTTGTTACTTTGCAGACAATAAAAGGAGATATTTTGGTTGGAGCGCTTTTACTTGCCTTTACAACATATCGAAGCTTTACAGCTGTTGTTCAAGACTTTTATGCAAATATAACTCGCATGGAAGATCAGTCTCGATATTCAAAACGATGGTTTGATGTTTTTGATACTAAACCAAAAATATTAAATAGTAAAAATGCAGTTAAGCCAGAATGGAAAATTCCTCCAGTTATAGAATTTAAAAATGTTTCTTTCGCTTACCCAGAAACAGATAAAGTTGTTCTAAAAAATATTTCTTTCAAATTAGAAAGTGGCGAAAAACTTGCTGTTGTAGGAGAGAATGGGGCAGGAAAGACAACGCTCATCAAGCTTCTTTGTAGGGTATATGACCCAACAGAAGGAGAGATATTGATAAACGGAATAAATTTGATGGAGATAGATCTCGACCATTGGCGTAACTTTTTAGGAGTTTTATTCCAAGACTTCTCTAGTTTTCAAATGACAGTAAAACAAGCAATTGCTATTTCTAGACCAAACGAAACATTGGATGAAGAAAAGGTTAAATACGCAGCAGAAATGTCAGGAGCTGTAGATTTTATAGAAGGTTTTCCTAAAAAATATGATCAACTCATTTGGAAAGGTTTTCAAGACGGCGTAGAGCTTTCAAAAGGGCAACATCAACGTATGGCAGTAGCACGTATCTTTTATCGTGATGCACTTATATCTATACTTGATGAACCAACATCTGCTATAGACGCTGTTGCTGAAGAGAAGATATTTGAAGTACTAGAAAAGAAAATGGAAGGCAAAACAGTGATACTTATTTCACACAGATTCTCTACTGTAAAAAACGCTGATCAAATAGCGGTTATAGAACATGGGGAACTCAAAGAGCTCGGTAGTCACAAAGAGCTCATGGCAAAGAAGGGGAGATA
>DAORIU010000005.1:0-4202 GCA_035438645.1 Minisyncoccota bacterium | reverse complement strand
GGGAACTCAAAGAGCTCGGTAGTCACAAAGAGCTCATGGCAAAGAAGGGGAGATATGAAGAACTTTACACTATGCAGGCTAGTAGGTATTTGGAGAGTGAATAACATGGAATCATCTTGGAAAAATTATCACGAAAATACTAGTGGAGATTACCCTCCAAGGCCATTTCTGGCTAAAGCACTTAATTATGTTACTAATAAAGAAGAAGCTTTAGATTTGGGTGCCGGAGCTTTGAATGATTGCAAATTTCTTTTAAAAGAGGGTTTTGGACACATAACAGTAGTTGATGTTGAAGATAGTGTAAAAGAAAGAGTTGCCGATCTTGCTGATAATAGAGTTGATGCCCAGGTAACGTCTTTTGACGAATTTAAATTTTCAGAAAATAAATACGATTTAATAAATGCTCAATACTCACTCCCTTTTCATGGAGAAGAAGGTTTTGATGCTTTATTTAAAAAAATAACTTTATCTCTTAAACAGGATGGTATTTTTACGGGCAATTTATTTGGTGAAAATGATACATGGAATGATGGTTCTGGTAGATTGGTATTTCATTCAAAAGATGAAGTCCTGAAGCTATTAAAAGACTTAGAAGTGATAGAGTTTTTTGAAGAAGAAAAAGATAGCACCACTGTCAGTGGAATATTTAAGCATTGGCATATATTAAATTTTATAGCTCGTAAAAAATAAATTGCTTTTTTATAGAAATGTTGTAATGTTTACATTGAAATAAAATTGTAAACGCTAAAAACTAAATAATGAAAAAAGCAACTTTATCTAATGTAACATTACGCCAAAAGCGCAAGCAAATTGAAACTTTGGATTTCACACAGCTGAAGTCAAAGTTGATGGACAAAGAAGAAGGAAAAGGTTGGACAGCAAAAATGTGTGATGCTGTTGAAGTGCTGTACAAACAATTTCTATTCATCATCCTGAAGTACCCAGGCAGAGAAATCGTACCAACAAAACAGATAGATGATTTCTGGCATGCGCATATCTTGGATACCAGGAGGTATATCAGTGACTGCAAAAGTATTTTTGGTCACTACATACACCACTACCCATACTTTGGTTTAAGAGGAGAAGAAGATGCAAAAAATTTGCAAAACACTTTTTCTGAAACCAAGAAGATATGGAAAAAAGAGTTTGGTGCAGACATGCCTGTTAATAGCCTCAGTGCTGTATGTGGCACCGGTGGTGGGAAATGCAAGACCTCAGTTTGTGGCCCAACTTGTGCAGGGAGATGTCGCTCTAAAAAAATGAAATCAGCTTTTTGTTCAGCAGGTCCCATCAAAAAAGTAGCTTAAGTTTAAGCCCTGTAATAACGGGGCTTTTTTATTTTATTTATTTGGGTGTATAATCTTAGACAAATTTTATTGCAATGGAAAAGACGAAGATAACTTTGAACAAATTACTTAAGTTTGTTCAAGGAAAGCCAACAAAAGCTGAAAGGGCTAGGGCTAGTATTTATCAAAAAAAACTTGATAAGGAAAACCAAAAACAAAGAAAAAATAATAAATAATTATAAAAAGCCCAGCATTGCTGGGCTTTGAGTTTGATACTTTTAAAATACTGTTTTTTGCAGTAGAATAGGGGAACTATGGAACGCACATATATTGGAGAGCTAAGCAATAAAGCAACAGAAACAGTCCTTATCAAGGGCTGGGTGGATGTTAGACGTGATCAGGGCAAAATGGTCTTTTTTGATTTTCGTGACATGACCGGCAATATCCAAGGAGTAGTTTTGCCAAACCGCGCTGACGTGATAGAGATAGCCAAGACTTGTCGACCAGAGAGCGTGGTGCAAGTAGAGGGGATAGTGAACAAGCGCCCAGAGCGCAATGTCGTCGCTGACAAGGTAAACGGCGATATAGAGCTTGAGGTGACATCTATAACAATACTAAACAATGCCCAACCTCTTCCATTTGAGATCAATGTAGACACAAGTACTGTAAACGAGGAGACTCGTCTCAAGTATCGATACTTGGATTTGCGAAGCGCTCGAATGCAGAGAAATATCAGAGCTCGTGATGCTGTGATTCATCACGCTCGCAAATATCTACACGAACAAAAGTTCATCGAAGTAGAAACACCGATCCTAACAAAAAGTACACCGGAAGGAGCGCGTGACTATGTTGTACCGAGTCGTATTTATCCTGGGGAGTTTTATGCTTTGCCTCAGTCTCCACAACAATACAAACAACTCCTGATGTCAGGAGGCATAGAGAGATATTTCCAAATCGCCAAGTGTATGCGAGACGAAGATGGACGAGGGGACAGACAACCAGAATTCACACAGCTTGATATGGAGATGAGTTTTGTAAATCGTGATGATGTTATGGCGCTCAACGAAGCTCTGCTCATAGATATAGTGACCAAACTTTTCCCAGAAAAGCGCATCCAAGCTATCCCATTTCCTCGTCTTTCTTACAAAGAAGCAATGGAAAAGTATCAGAGTGATAGACCAGATATCAGAGAAGACAAAGAAGATCCAAACCTACTAGCATTTTGTTGGATAGTAGATTTTCCGTTTTTTGAACGCACAGACAAGAGTGACAATCCTCAAGCAGAAGGCGAGTGGACATTTACTCACAATCCATTCTCTCGTCCTATCGAAGAGCACATGAACGCGCTCATGGAGAAAAAAGATCTTGCAGATATTTTAACTACTCAATACGACATTTGTCTTAACGGCTATGAAATAGGAGGAGGATCTATCCGTAACCATACATATGAGGCACTAGCGAAAGTGTTTGAAATTCTCGGACACAAGCAAGAAGATATAGAAAAGAACTTTGGTCACATGCTTCATGCATTCAAAACAGGTACTCCACCACACGGGGGTATTGCTTGGGGCTTGGATAGGCTTCTCATGTTACTTCTTAATGAGCCAAATATTCGCGAAGTGATGGCCTTTCCAAAGACAGGCGAGAGCAAAGATCCTATGATGGGCGCTCCATCAGAGATTGCCCAAAAGCAACTCGACGAGCTCCACATCGTCCTCAAAAAACCAAAATTGTAAATAAAAAATGGTTCACTTTTTAAATGAACCATTGATCGTCGAATTTTTTATTTGAAATCTATCTTTATTAAGCAGGGATAGATTTTGTCTCTTCAAAGGCCTCTTCAATTAAGCCTCCGAGTGTTGGGAGAATCTCCTTGAACTTACGAGACCTTTCTAACTGCCCCTCATCTTTCTTAGTAGGATAGTAAGAACCAAGAAAGTGAAACTGAACTCTTGCTCCGTCTCTACGGCCTAATATTTGCCTTGAATCTTTTTTACCGACTATATTAATGTCTGCTATAAGAGAAACAGATATAGTGTACGGGAGCAACTCGTTTTTAACCAACAATTCATTGATTTTTATGGTAACAGCAGATATGAAAAGTTCCATAAAAACAAAAGGGACCAGAGATGTTACAATTGTATGATCGTTGTGTCTTTCATCGAAAGGGGCATTCCCAAAACCAATAGTAAATTTTTTATTAGCTTCCATTTTTTATGTTTTTTTAATTATAGATTTTTTTAAAAAAAAGTCAAGTAGCTTCAAAATAGCCTTATAATTAGGTATAATTACCATATCTAATGACTACTGAAGCTAAGCAATTCCATATAAAACACGAACAGTTTGAAGGGCCGATTGAGGTTTTGCTTGAACTTATCGAAAAGCGCAAACTCTTTGTAAATGATATCTCACTTGCTTCAGTCACAGATGACTTTATCGCTTATATCCAAGGCACAGGTATGCACCCAGAGTATGTGGCATCATTTCTCTCTGTCGCCGCGACACTTCTCCTTATAAAAGCTCGATCACTTCTGCCAAATCTCGAACTCACCACAGAAGAAAGTGAATCTATCACAGAGCTCGAACGTCGTGTGGCCCTCTACCAAATCATTTCCGAAGCCTCTCTTTGGCTTACAAAAAAATACGGCAAAAAAATATCTTTTGAAGGATCTCCGAGGCTCTCTGGTGTAGTTTTTGCCCCAGATCCAGTTTTGGCTGTAGGTGACTTAGAAGCTTTAGCTCTCGGTGCTATCCAAAGAGTTCCTCCACCTGAGCCAAAAAAGCCAGAAACTAGAGTTTTCAAAACTATTTCTATCAGAGAAGTTATCGACACACTCCACGAACGTATAGAAAGGGCGCTATCGGTAAACTTCAATGACATAGTAGTTCATGCTACAGAAGGTGGAGAAAAAGAAA
>DAORIU010000004.1:0-21906 GCA_035438645.1 Minisyncoccota bacterium | reverse complement strand
GAAAGCGGAGCCAGATGGCGAAGAAAGACTAGAAAACCTACAAGAGCTTGTAACTCTCGGACTTAGATATGATCACCATGAGGGTTTGATGGGAATAGAGAAACTTATCGAAGAAGCGATATTGATGAGTGATCAAGACACCATGGATGCTGAGACAAAAAATAAAATACCTGGGGTGAAACTAATGACAGTTCATGCATCAAAGGGGCTCGAGTTCAACACCGTCTTTGTGACAGGACTAGAGCATGGACTTTTCCCACACGAGCGAGGTGAAAGACTAACAGGTGCTGATGCTGAAGAAGAGAGACGCCTCATGTATGTAGCAGTTACACGCGCAAGGGAAAAGCTTTTTCTCACATATGCAAGCATGCGTACTATATATGGCGCTCGCGATATCAGGCTACCTAGTGAATTTCTCTCTGATATCCCCGACGAGCTCATCACTCGCGAATCCCGCGATGGCGAAGCTGGTTTCACAGTGTATTTATAATAATCTTATGAAAATAAAAGTTGCAAAAAGTAAAATACATGGGAGAGGGGTCTTTACTACCAAGACTATACTTCCCGGGGAAAATATAGAAACCTGCGAAATCATCATCTTTGATAAAAAGGATATAAAAATGATAGACAAAACCATCTTTTATAATTATTACTTTTCTTGGGGAAAAACCTCAGGAGCTATCGCACTAGGAAATGGCTCCTTGTATAACCATTCTTATAATCCCAACGCAAAATATGTTAAAAATATTGGTAAAAAGAATATTTCTTTTTTGTCTCTAAAGAAAATAAAAAAGGGCGAAGAGGTCACAGTAAACTACAACGGAAAAGCTACCTCGAAAGAGAAAGTCTGGTTTGATAAGAAATAATATTAAATAAAAACATGTTAAGATGTTTAAAATTTAAAATATGAAACAAATATCTTACACACTACCTAGCTCTGCTTGGCAAAGCATAGAAATCAAAGAAAATAATGAGCCTCTAGTATCGCTCGCTGAAACAAAAAAGTTAAAACTTGGTTGGATAAAAAAGCATTATCAAGCCCTATTTCTAGTCAGAAAGTCTGTTGCTGAAAAACTTTATAAGGTTTCAGAGGGTTTACCTGAAGATCTAGTACTAATAGTGATTGAAAGCTACAGAACTACAGAATCACAACAGGAAGAGTGGGATCGAGTTTGGCAAATAATAAAATCTCAAAACGAAAATTTCTCTGATGAAGAGATAGAAAAAGTTGTGAGGTTGCTTGTTGCTAGACCTCTACCGCTAGCAAATCACCATTGCGGTGGTGCAATAGATGTCACACTCGGATACTCAGATGGAAGATTGTTGGAAATGGGAACCCCATATATAACAAACATTCCTGAAAAAGAATTCCTACCAAAGATTCCAATGCTCTCTGACAAAATCTCTGATGAAGCAAAACTAAACAGAAAGACTTTGAGAGAGGCTATGGAGAAAGAAGATTTTGTTTGGTACCCAAATGAATGGTGGCACTATTGCTATGGAGATCGTATGTGGGCTGTGTACTCCAGCAAAACAGAGTGTATGTATGGATCTATAGAACCCTAGGCGAAAGCTTGGGGTTTTTATAAACTATTTTCAAAAAATTTTTAAAAATTGTAAAATATATTTAATTAAAAATGAGCGCTACTGACTAAGTATTATGGATAAAAATAATCTAATAAAAAAAATAACTAAAGAACTCGGTATAGCAGTTTATCCGACAGATACTATATACGGCATACTCGGAAGCGCACTCTCAAAAAGAACTGTCTCAAAAATTTACAAAATAAAAGGGCGTGATGAAAATAAGCCGTTCATAATTCTTATTTCAAAAATAGACGATCTAAAACTTTTTGGAATAAAAACTTCTGCTGAACAAAACGATTTTTTGCAAAGTGTTTGGCCGGGAAAAGTAAGTGTTATTCTTCCATGTAAGAGTAAAAAGTTTCAGTACCTTCATAGAGGGACAAAGTCTTTGGCTTTTAGGCTACCAAAGAAAAAATCTCTGAAAATACTACTAGAGAAAACGGGACCATTGGTAGCCCCATCAGCAAATCCTCAAGGGCTCGCTCCGGCAACAACAATTCGCGAGGCTAAAAAGTATTTTGGAGAGGTTGTAGATGTGTATGTTTCTGGTGGAAAACTCGAGGGCAAATCTTCTACTCTTATTTCTTTACTAGAAAAAGAACCCAGGGTTTTAAGAAAATAGTTTAACAGATATCAAACCTTTTAAGCTAAGCCCGTGATATAATTTCCCCTATGACAACACAAGAAATAGCAACAAAATTAGTATCACTTTGTAATGAAGGTAAGTACGAAGATGCCCATGATTCTCTATATGATGAAAACGTGCTTAGTGTAGAGATGGATGACTCTATGGGCGAGCGTGAAGTGCGAGGAATAGACAAGGTAAAAGAAAAAGGTAAAAGTTGGGCACAAATGTTCAGTGGGCCAGCAACATCTTGGTGTGATGAAGCTATCGTATCTGGTAACTCATTTGCATGCCGAATGGGATTTTCTGGACCAGGACATAACGGCGAAAAGATAGAGGGACAGGAGCTGGCTGTCTATGTAACAAAGGATGGCAAAATAATAGAGGAGAGATTTTATTGGTAATAACAAATACGCTATAAAAAAGCGCCACCAAAATAAGTGGTGCTTTTTTATTTTGTTCCAAACTTTGGAAAGCTTGCCAATTCGTAGCCTTGGCGAAGAGAGAGTGTTAAAAGGAGTTTTGGGTTAATAAAAAAGACCTTTTCGAGAAGGTCTTTTAGTTAAATTAAAAACTACGACAACAATGTACTTACTGCTTTCCAAGTAATAAATATCTTCCCGATTGTATATAGTCAATACTATGGTTGGAATATTTAATATCTGTATGACCAGCAGAAAGGTAGGGAATACCCGAAGTTTGCCAATTGTCTGACTCCTCAATAAGACGGTTTGGCGAAAGTATCCAGTTTTCAACCGGAAGTTTTCCTGCATGGTCTTTAATTAAGGATGCAATACCCTTAAACCCAGTAATGAAAAAACCTTCTTTTATAATACTGCGCAGTGCTGGGCGAGTTTCAATATCTTCTACTGCTTGGAAAATAAGTAGTTGTGTTTCTCCGGTACAGGTCAGACCTTGTGTCAGTGGAAAATTTTTATCATCCACACCGTTACAAATAGTTCCCAACATCGCTTTGTTGTTCATAATAAATTGATCAACTGAAAATTGTTCGGGAAGAGTAGAGATAAGGTGCTTCGTTAATATCAAAGGCAATTCTTTTATTTTCATTTTGTTTAGTTTCCCTCACCTTACAACCATCTCTTGACTTTGTCAATCGGGGAGGTAAGATAAAAGAAAAAAAACAATGAGACAAAAAGTTTTCTCTGGGAGAATTTTACTACACGCCTTTATAATCTGGTTTTTGTTCCATATGATTCTGAATACCTTTGGTATTAAAAATCCTTTTGAAAAGAGGACACGGGATTATAAGAATGAGAATTCTAAGAACAAAACATATGATACTTTCCCTCATTTACCATCAGAGACAGAAAATTTTTAAAAAAAATAGCACCCATTGTCTACGGGTGTTTTTTATTTAAAGTGATAATTTTCTGGGTCATAGACTGGGATTCAAACATAAGTACAAAAATTTTGTATAGTATCAACATGCATCCAATTAGAAATTTTTGTTTTCTATATTTGGAGAGCGCAAGTATCTGTGATTGAATAGAAGCACATGAAAGATTCGTCATATATCTCTAACGGGACAAGAGCCAAAAAACATCTCGGGCAACATTTTCTGACTTCACAAAAGGCGCTTTTTGATATGGTTACAGCTGGGCAAGTAGTCTCTGGTGACTTGGTTTTGGAGATAGGACCGGGCAAAGGGGTACTAACAAAAGAACTCTTGGAAAAAGGAGCGCAAGTTATAGCTATAGAAAAAGACGCTGATTTGTTACCACTCCTAAAAGAAAAATTTGAAAAAGAGCTTGGCAGAGAACAGCTACAAATACTCCCCAAAGATGTTTTGGCCTTTGATCCTTCTATTCTCAAAGAATATAAAAAACCTTACAAACTCATCGCCAACATTCCATACTATATAACAGGCGCAATCATCGAACAGTTCCTAGGAGCAAAGCACCAACCAAGCACTATGGTACTCTTGATACAAAAAGAGGTGGCAGAGAGAATAATTGCCCGCAATGAAAAAACAGGGAACTTGGGAGGCAAACAAAGCATCCTGTCTATCGCTGTCTCTGTCTATGGGCAACCTAGGGTAGTATCCAAAGTCCCAGCTGGCGCATTTTTTCCGCCACCAAAAGTAGACTCAGCTATTATTGCTATAGAAAATATAAACAGAACATTTTTTGAAGGCATTGATGAAAATAGGTTTTTTGAGGTTTTGAAGTTTTGCTTCGGTAGAAAGCGCAAACAACTTCTCGGGTCTTTGACTGAGTTTTTGGAAGAAAGAACAAAGGCAATTTCAGCTCTTCAAAAAGCCGACATATCCGCAAAAGCAAGACCGGAAGACCTCTCCAAAGAAGACTGGAAACGTCTTTTGCAAAGTATAGAGAGCTAGAGCTTCGTGTTACAATACTTTTGTAATGAAAAGGCACAGAAATATAACTATTATTATAATTTTGATACTTATTTTAATTCCAACCATAGCCAATGCTGTTAGTTTCAGTATTTCTTCTGTAGCAAAAAGACCTTTAGGTGGCAAGATAATAAGATCAGGGCAAAATGCTGACATAGCCTGCTCAACAATATCTGGTCCTATTTTTATGAACCCATTTAATATTGCAACTCCTGGACCATATTTTATTAGATCAACAATGGGCGGATTTCCGAGAGCAGGTAAACTACTTTTAGGAAATTATTCCTTGATCCCAGATCTAGGGACTTGCTATAACCCAGAAACCGGAGTACCTATACCAGCCTTTGAAATAAAACCTTATGGAGTTTCAAGATAATAATTCAAAAATACAAAAGCCGAGTAAAGCCTTTCTTAAAAGAGGTGGTATTGCTACAGGAATAATAGCCCTTCTTTTGGTTGTGCAAACGCCCTGGTTTCAAGGCATCTTTTCAAAGAAAGACAAAAAGAATTCTCTGGTGGCCCAAAATGCAACCATAGGAGATGTCGTCTCAAAAGATAGTAATAGTAACGGTATACCTGACTGGCAAGAGCGTCTATGGGGACTAGACCCAACTGTTGCAACTACAAATGGCGTATCAAACAAAACTATAATCGAAGAGAAGAGAAGATCTCTCCAAGGACAAGCTCTAGGGGAAGGAGACCTCAACGAAACTGATATAGTTGCCCAACAGCTATATGGCGTAACGAGTGCGCTAGGTCAAACAGGGCTAAATAGCTCAAGCCTAGCCTCTATAGGAGCAGACCTAGGGAGCTCAATAGAACTAAAACAACCAGTCAACAAATACTCTATAAGTGATCTAAAAACAACAAAAACAACATTTTCGTCTTTAAAAAGCTATTTTAATTCTGTTAGTTCTATAGTTTCTAAGTACGACGACGACACAGAAGAAATCAGTCTCATAATATCAGCCCTCGAAACAGAAGACTTTAGCAATCTCTCAGAACTTACACAAAAGTCTATAAACTATAAAAACATAAGTAGGCAACTAAAAGACATCAAAGTACCTGTTGGGGTTTCAGATTACCACCTAAATATCATAAACGGCCTATATGGTATCGCCGAGAGCTTTGACTACATAGCGGAGCTCGAAGATAACGGAATAAATGCCTTGGCAGGAATTAATTCTTACAAAAACTATTCTCTACTTATTGAACAAACGTTGATAAGTATGAATGATTATTTCTTAAACTACGGTATAATCAAAGAATAATTATGAAGAAGACTTTTTCAATACTTCTAACAATATCCATACTCTTGCAACCTAGCTTTGTGTTGGCACAAACATCTTCACCAACAAACATAGTACCTGTTAATCCAGCAAACAGTGGCACAATGCAACAAGCAAATCAAACTATTCTGAACAACCAAAGAAGTGCTTGTTTGGCCCAAGGTTTTTATTGGCTATCAAATAACACATGTAGTAGAACCTCCTCTCAATCAGCGCAAAACCTCCAAAGATTTCGCCCAGGAGTAGATATACAAACAACTAGCAAAAAAATAGGTGGTATTAGTTTTAGTGGGGTAGGAAGTTCTGTTTTGGGTTGTGTTAACGTCGGAGGAAAAGTGGTAAACGGTATAAGTAGTTTGTTTAAAAACAGCGCAAGTAATGTTGCAAAAAGAACAGCTCTGAGTTCGGCTTTAGCTGGTATCGGATCAGGAATAGAACAACCAGTGGCTGTAAAAAGCGAGACAAACGACAAAAAACTCGAGGAAATAAAGAAAAAAGAAACATGTCTCGATGCTATTGCCAACACACTAGCAAAACAAGCTTTGGCACAGGTAACAAACAAAACATTGGCATGGATAAATACCGGACTAGATGGAAATCCTTTTTATGTAAAAAACATAGATTCTTTCTTGGGGGATATAAAAGATCAACAAGTTAGAAGTTATTTAAATATTGCGAACAATATAAACAAAAGAGATGGTGACGCAGTTAGCACGAGTGTTACATACAAAATACTAGAGATGATAACTGGTAGGCAGTATCAGGCACCGACAACTCTCACTCCTTTAGAGCAAAAATATGAAGATTTCACAAATGATTTTTCAAAGGGTGGCTGGAATTCATGGTATCGAATGACTCAACTAGGCGAAAACCCAATAGCTGGAGTTTTAACGACTTCTGAACAACTCGGAAAAAACATCGTTCAACAACAAGAACTAGCAAAACAAGAGTTAGCCCAAGGCGGAGGGTATCTTTCGGCAAAAAAGTGCGTCCAGTATTATCCGTACGACCCAATAAATGATGCGGGGGCTATCAACGAGAACGGTAACACACTAAGATGTGCCAAATATGAAGTAACAACACCGGGGTCAGCGATAGAGGCTCAAGCGAACACAGTACTGACTTCTTCCACTCGACAACTAGAAGCAGCAGATGAGCTCAACGAAGTTCTGGGTGCATTTTTTGATAATATGCTAAACAAGCTTATTCAAAAAGGTCTAAATGGTCTTCATAGAGATACAGCGCGTAGTTTGGGTGGAAACTTTTATAGTCCAAGCCTCATAACTAGTGGAAATGTTGGTGGCCTATCTATGGGTTATCAAAGTGTTGATTCTGGTTACAGCACTCAAGACTTTGATATTTCTAGACCTCAACAAATAAGAGCTGTTTTGAAAACACAATATGACTTTTTAAGTACTGCTCAGGACTCCCAGGTAGCACTAGAGAGAATACTACCTTCTCTTGGAGCACTCGACTATTGTATTCCTGGACCGAACCCTTCATGGACAAGTGGTTTGAATGAAAATTACCAAAGCTTTATCAGCTCATTTGAAACACCAACAAAAGGGCGCTCAACCCTAAACGCTATACTTAGCACATTTCCTATTATAGGTGGACTTTTTGGAACAGAAGACAAAGAGATTTCTTATGCATTAACTGGCAACCCAATACTCTTTGACAAGGTTACACAGACAAATATACCCATAAGTCCTTGGATGTATTTGTACTACACAAAAGACTACACTCGTGGCGTAAAAAACACAGACGGTGACTGGATAAGAGGGTTCGTAAATGCTGGTTATGACAGAATAGTAAAAAGATACCAAAGAGATTTCACACCAGAGGCCATAACTGCATTGTTCACCGCCGTTGACCCAAATACCGCTTATGCTACTGGTGCGATAAAAGAGTCTCTGAAAGAAACAGCAAATCTCATCGACTACAGAGAAGCGATCGCAACCATTGATCCTCAATATGATGAAATCATTTCTCAAAAACAAGACCAAGTAGCTGAACTAGAATCTATAAGAGAGGAAGCTTTAGCTATAGTAAAGGTTGCAAAAGCTAGATATATCGCTAATCAAGCAGCAGCTGGGACTCCAGTAAATCTATCTTGTATAAACCAAGCATATATAATAGATGAGAGTCCTGTAGATGTTAGACCTAGACAAGAGTCAGATGCTCCAAATCCTATGATAGATAAATATCTCGAGGCAAATGATTATTTCTACAGAAACCTATAAAATAAATATATGAAAAAATCCCTACGCATCATTATCATAATTCTAATAATCCTAAGCTTGATCTTGCTTGGTGCTTGGTCACGCGCTAGAAAACAAGCAGTGAAAAATGGTTACGAAGCGCCAACATTTAGAGCATTTTTGGGACTTGGAACACCAAAGTCTTCAAAACCTAACGAGAACAATCAAAATGAGAACTCTTCTGAATTTACAAATGAAGAGGGAGAAAATACAGAAAACCAAAACTCAGAAAGCCCAACAAGCTCTACACGAAAAAGCATATTTACAAACGGTGTATTTAGTCCGGTTACACCAACAAATACAGTAGGTGTTGGAGGAGTGCCTGTTGTCCAGGGAGGAAGTGGTGGTACTGTCGGTGGTAGCGGTGGGGGAACTACAGGGGGAGGAGTTGCTGTGACTCCACCTTCTCCACAAACGCAACCAGAGTGTAGCGATACTGATTTGTTTATCGAATTCACACCTGAAGAAATAAACAGGCTCAATAGTCTAAAAACTAGATTTTTCGCTATCGCAGCGGAGCTCCACACAGACGAGGATCTATCAGCAGAGATATCAAACTACGACTTATTTAAAACAAAATCAGACAAAATAACAGAGCTGTCTAACTATTGTTTGCAAAGTCCTGTTTATACATCAGCCAGGGGCTCATCATTTACTGTTCGCGAGCCATATGGAACAACCGTCCCTGGAGGCAATGGTGCTATAAACTATCGTGTTCCGACTCCTTTCTGGAACGACAAAGCAAAAGACAACAACGCCTTTATTCACCAAGGGCTAAACTGGCAAGGAATATTTTCTGATCCAGACCTAGTTTTTCCAGAGAGAAGCATCGAACATGCTCTCAGACTTAATCTTTGGTAAAAAGTATTGTTAACCACTTGTTTTTTAGTGTTATACTATATAACAGTGAAAGCGTCTCTAGCTCAAAAAACAAAAAAGTTATTTGGAGGTTTTTTTGGTTTTAAAACTTTTTTAACTGTTTTTTTGATCGCGTTGTTTTTTAATATTGGGACTACAAAAGCACAGGTCACGGGTCCTGTTAGTGTAAACTTTGATGAATTTATTTGTTTATTTGAAAAAGTAGACAGTAACGGAAAGTGTAATAACATAAACCCAACAGAGGAAGAGGTTAAAAGTGCAACAGCAAGTGGGTTAGCAAGAGGGAAGGTGGACTTTTTTACAAAAGAAGGTATAACCCCTGCTGGAATAACCGGTTTAACAATGCAAATAGGTCTTCTGATTGATGAAAAACGAGAGAAAAAAGAAATAAACTATTTTTTTAGTAGGGTTGCAGATGACAGAGACGAAACGTTTTTAATTAGAATAAAATACACAAAACAAGGAGAATCAGAGCCAACTTATAAACTTATATCTGTTCCATATTCAAAAAAAGATTTTAGCAGACCATCTGCTGATATTTTTAATGTCACAGATAAAACTAGCTCCGTTGTTGTAAAAAGAGATGGTGGCGCAAATCAGTTTGGAATAGCTTTTTATAAAGACACCCCAAATGGTGGGGCGCTCGTAAAACAGCAACTTGTTCTCGCAGAATCAAATTTACCTCTTTACTTAGATGATCCTATACCTTATGGCCAAGAAGTCTTTGCGGACCTATGGTATTGTGGAGGCAAAAAACAAGGATCATCTACTGTAGATGGTAGGTACGCCCCTAGAGACGGGGAAAGAGTCGAGTATTTTACTACTGATGGTAGATATACCGACATAAGAGGGCCTCAAACAGATGGAGGAAAGTATAAGACGACTAAATGTGGGGGAACAGCTCATTATAAAATAGGTAAAACTATAAGCTTTAAAATGCCAGCAAACTTTCAAGAGGCTACAGTTGATGCATCGCAAGAACTGGAAAGTGGCATTATTAGCTCAGAATACCTAGGCAGTGTACTACCGCTTTGTTCTATAACACCTTTTACAAATGGAAGTGTTATGGGTTGTGTTGCTCAGATACTTTATGGGGGAGTATTTAGACCTGTTGCATTTTTCGCTCAGCTCATGGGAAATATCTTTGACTTTTTCCTTGGCTATTCACTAAGTGATGAGTCCTATAGGCACGACTTTGTTCAGACAGGCTGGCAACTAGTGCGAGATATTTCCAACATCTTTTTTATAATCATTATGATTTGGAGTGGCTTGGTGGCTATCTTTGATACCAAAAAAGCTTCCTATAAAACAGTTATACCAACACTTATAATCAACGCTCTTATCATAAACTTTAGTCTTTTTGCTACCAGAGTAGTGATAGACCTTTCAAATATAACCGCTAGAATATTTTATAATCAAATGGTAGTGAAAGTGGATGGTGAAATCGCACCTAGCAGTAGCGGGTTTAAACCTATTTCTGAAGCTATAGTTTCCTCTTTCAACCCTCAAAGCATATTTAGAAATTCTGTTTTACAAAGCGAAGATGCAAATCCAGAGGATAAAAGTGCTGAAAATGAAGGTGTTAGTTTCAACAGTCAATCTAATACTGTAGAAGCTAATGGCGGCTTTAAAAGATATTCGAAAGAATACGCTAGCTACTTTGCCTTGGTAACACTTATAGCTATCATGATCAGCTTTTCAGTTGCGGTGATGTTTTGGAAAACTGCATTTATATTTGTCGGAAGGGTTGTGGGGCTTTATGTGGCAATGATCTTTTCTCCTTTTGCTTTTCTATCTAGAGGAAAGCTTCCTTTGGTTAGTAGTATTCCTAGTATAAACTATAGCGCTTGGTGGAAAGATCTAACCCAATACGCTCTCTTGGCACCGATATTTGTTTTCTTTTTGTACATCATAAATGCATTTTTAAATGTGGAATTCTTTACAAAAGTTGGACTTGATCAAAATGGGCAAGGATTCTTTGGTTCTGTTATGTATGTTCTCATACCTATGCTTATCATTTATGGGCTTGTTACAAAAGGCGTAGATGTTGCGAAGAGATTCTCTGGAAGTTTAGGTGATATGGCACAGAAATTTGGAACAAGAGCTACTGGTGTTGGCGTAGGGCTTGCTTCTGGAGGACTCGCATTTGCGGGAAGAAATGTTGTGGGGCGCGGGCTCGGACTTATAGGTAACAGTAAAACTGGTAGGATGATAGAAGTTGATGGAAGACAGGTTGAGGAAACAAGAGCCATGCGCTGGGCACAAAATGCTCCAGACAGTAGGCTCTCTCGTATGTGGAACAATACCTACAACAGGGCACAAACAGGATCTTGGGATGCTAGGAATATAAACAAGTCAGTATACAATAAAATAAGTTCAACCCTTGGTCTTTCTGATAAAATAAGCAACCAAGTGGGATTGGGTGAAGATGCTGGTGTCGGGGGTAATATTGCTATAAATAAGAAGTTGGCTGAAGCGAAACAGAAAAATTTAGAAAACCAACTGAAGCTCAGCCATCTATCTGACGAACAATCAAAGGCTGCTTGGCAGGCATACAGGGACAAAAAACTAAAACAAGCAGAGGGCACCTGGGAAGGCAATATCAATTCAGACGCTAAAATGAAATCCCACATTGAGGCGGAAAAGAAAGCAAAAGAGGCAACCAAGATTGCTGAAGAAAAACTAAAAGAGGCCCGAGCAACTAACGACACTCTTATTATTACCCAAGCTCAAACAGATCTCCAGAATAAAAAGGATGCTCAAAAAGATGCTGAAGAGAAAACGAAAAAAGAACGGGAGCAACTTATCAAAGATATTAAAGAAGGTAACCATGACAAGAAAGAAGCAGTGGAGGCGGCTGTAGCAGAAGAAAGAAAGAGACTTGATAAATACGGTAAGGTTAAGGATAATAAGTCGTTTGCAAACGCTATGCGTGCTGAATATATCGAAGACCTGCAAAAAACATCTTTCTGGGGTAATTATTTCTCTGAAGCAGCAGGTTCAACTGCGAAAGCTAAGTTCTTCGGATCAATAATGAATGCGCTTATTCCTGGTGTTGGTATAGTTATGGCCCCACTCTTAGCCAAAGAATTAGCTGAAGGGCTTGTCGATGGTGCTACTGGTGCTCGAGCTAAAGCAATGAAAGCGATACTTGATAAAGCAAAGAAGGGATCTGGAAAAGACAGTCCTCTAGCAAAACTAGAGGCTAAGATATCCGAACACCAACAAAAGATTATTAAAGCGGTAAATGAGGCTCTTGGTAAAAACTATAAAGATCATGAGTATGATAAGCTTTCAGAGTCTGACGACTTAGATGAAGGATTGACTAGAAGAGAAGCTGACCTACAAGATGAAATAGACACTCTTGGAACTCAAATAAAGAACCTTACTGGCCAAGCGAAGAAAGACGCTTTGTACAGACAACAGAAAAGTAAGAATATGTTAAACAGTCTAAGGAACGCAATAAAAGATTTAGAGCAGGCCAACAAAAATCTTAATGAGTTCAAAGATAAACAAAAAGAAAAAGAAGATAGGGAGGCAGAAAAGAAAAAATCAACATAATATATGGATCAAGAAATTATCACAAATGAAGAGAAAGATTTTCAGGAGGCACTCACTCTAGTACCTGAAGAGGTGCAAGATTTTATGTGGGGAGACGCATTTGAGTACATACTTGATGTGGCACAAAAAATAATCCCGTTGAATAATGATGAGCGAGAAGAAATGAGGCGTTCTGCTTATAGTTTATTACTACGAACCAGTAGTATGCTAGATGAATCTAGTAGATTGGAGAAAGCCGGAATTACTCCAGAAAAGATAATAAAAATTTTATTTACTATAGATAAAGAAATTATTACAACAGCAAAAAACCTTGTCGCACAACACGAAGAAATAGTTGAGGTGGAGAATTCTGAAGAAGAGTTAAAAATTGAGGTATCTCCAGCTCAAGCACTAGCAAGTATAAAAGAACGGCTTAGTTCTCCAAGCACTGTGGCGCCAATAACTAGAGATCATAGTTTTTCAAAGAACGAAAGTGTAGTAGAAAAGGTAGTTGAAAAACCTAAAATAGACCCCTATAGAGAGCTCCCGAGTGAGTAAAAAGTTTATAAAGTTATCAAGTTTGTAAAGAAAGATAGCCAATTATACATCTCCACTTTCAACTTTATGAACTTTATAACTTGCATATAGTATACTTACTATATGCAGTTCAAGGTTCCTCAGTTTATAGACATAGAAGATAAGGTTGTAGGAAATCTTTCTTTTAAACAATTCGCTTATTTAGCCGGCGGGGCAGGGCTTTGTTACATTTCTATTAGACTTTTGCCTAGCTTTGTTTCTCTTTTTTTGGTTCCAGCTCTAGCTGGGCTAGCACTGGCTTTAGCATTTATAAAAATAAACGAAAAGCCTTTTGCTCACATACTTGAGGCTTTTGTTAGATACTATTTAAAATCAAGGCTTTATTTATGGAAAAAACAAAAGTCAAAACCGCAAAACATATCCAACACAAAAGAGTCTTCTCCGCTTCGTGCTACACTTTCTGAGAGTAAACTCAAGACCTTGTCTTGGAGCTTAGACGTTATCGATCCTAAAAAATAATTATGGCACCCTCAAGTAGTCCAACCCAACAATTCGTTCCCGTAAAAGAAGTTCGCGATGGTGTCGTGGTTCTTAAAGATGGGACATTGGCAACAGTTGTTTTGGTTTCTTCTATAAACCTCTCTTTGAAATCTTATGATGAGCAAAGAGCGACACTCTCCCAATTTCAAAGCTTTTTAAACACCTTAGACTTTCCAATCCAGATAGTTATACAATCTAGGCGCTATGATGTCCGTCCTTATGTTTTGACTCTAGAAAAAAGGCTCCAAGCTCAAACAGAGCCACTTTTGAGAGTTCAAACTCAAGAATACATAGAGTTTATAAGGAGCTTTACAGAGCAGGTAAACATAATGCGCAAAAGCTTTTTTGTGGTTATTCCTTATAATCCTCCGGTTTTAAGTCAGGGAGGAGGACTGAGTAAGGTTTTTTCTTTCTTTGGTAAAAAAGAAACGGTTTTAGAACAAACTGCTGACTTCGAAGAAGAGCGCACACAACTAGAAGAAAGGGTGGGGGTAATAGAACAAGGCCTATCAAGACTAGGCTTGCGTGTTGCGCAACTAGGAACACAAGAAGTTATAGAGCTTCTCTATAAAACATTTAACCCGGGCGAAACAACTTCTCACGCACAAGAGTAATACTAGTCTCTTTTTGCCTTAGCTTATAGTATAATTATAAATATTATGGGACTTTTTAGTTCAAATAAAAAACCTACCTCTTCATCTAGTTTTATTGGTGGAGCAAAAAACCTGCCGGTACTCCCAGAAGAAGCTTATTCTTGGGCTACTATGGAGCTCTCCGACAACATAGCTCCTTCGGCTATAGAAATAACTCCAAAATCTATTCACATAGGGGACAAGATAGTAAGAACATTTTTTGTCATTTCTTACCCAAGATACTTAAACGACAACTGGTTTACCCCTATTATAAATCTAGATAAAATATTTGATGTCGCTATATACATAACACCTATAGAAACATCTGAGCTCCTAAAACAATTTCAAAAAAAGATAGCTGAAGTAGAAAGCCAGATAATGGTCAGGCAACAAAAGGGCTTGGTTCGTGACCCTATGCTTGATACTGCCTATCAAGATCTCGAGGAGCTAAGAGACAACCTAACTCAAGCTCAAGAAAAAATGTTCTCTGTCGGGCTTTATATAAGTATTTACGGAGAAAACGATACCGATCTCTTTAGGGCAGAGAGTGAGATAAGATCGATTTTGGAATCAAAGCTCATTTATTTAAAGCCGACATTGTTTCAACAAGAGGACGGCTTTAAAAGTGTTTCACCTCTTGGTAAAGATACAATAAGTGTAACCCAGAAACTAAATTCAGAACCACTATCTAGTTTGTTTCCCTTTGTTTCTTTTGACCTAACATCTGAAACCGGTATTTTGTACGGGGTCAACAGACACAATTCTTCTTTGGTTATTTTTGATAGATTTTCTCTTGAGAACTATAACTCTATAATATTTGCCAAGTCTGGTGCGGGTAAAAGCTACGCTACAAAACTAGAGATCATCAGAACTCTCATGTTTGATACAGACGTTATAGTTATTGACCCCGAGAGAGAATACGAGTACCTAGCTGAAGCAGTAGGTGGTAGATACTTTAATATTTCTCTTTCTTCTGACCACCACATCAACCCTTTTGATCTTCCAAAACCAAGAGAGGATGAAGCGCCAGCTGACGTCTTGCGAAGCAACATCATAAACCTAGTTGGACTATTTAGAATCATGCTTGGTGGACTAACACCAGAGGAGGACTCTATTATTGATAGAGCTATAACCGAGACCTACTCTCTCAAAGACATTAGCGCAGACTCTGACTTTACAAGCATAGAACCACCACTTCTTTCTGACTTTGAGATGGTTTTAGGTGGTATGGAAGGAAGCGAATCAATACTACAAAGACTCTCAAAATATACCAAGGGCTCATGGTCAAGCTTTATCAACCAGCCAACCAACGTTGATATCAATAAAAAGTTTGTGGTCTTCTCTGTTAGAGATATGGAGGATGACTTGAAGCCAGCAGCTATGTATATAGTCACTCACTTTATATGGAACGCTATACGCAAAGAGCTAAAAAAGCGCCTCTTGGTAGTGGATGAAGCTTGGTGGATGATGAAAAGTGACGATACTGCTTCATTTTTGTACTCTATAGCCAAAAGAGGGCGAAAGTACTTTTTGGGGTTGTGTACTATCACTCAAGACGTGGGCGACTTTATGAAAAGCCCTTATGGTGTTCCTATTGTTACCAACTCCTCTATACAACTACTCCTGAAACAATCCCCAAGTACTATCGATGTTTTACAAAAAACATTCAACCTAACAGATGAGGAAAAATACTTACTCCTAGAGAGCGGTGTGGGGGAGGGAATATTCTTTGCCGGACTTAAACACGTCGCCATAAAGATCATAGCTTCTTATACCGAAGACCAAATAATAACCTCTGATCCATCACAGGTTCTGTCTATAAAAAGAGCTAAGCAAGAGTTTAGAGAAAGTCAGGGCGCACTATAAGATGGTGTCTTGATGATATAATTATCTTGTAATGAAAAAAATTCTAACAATCTTTATTTTTCTAACTATCTTTGCTGGCAAAAGCACTTATGCTCAGCTTTTACCAGAAGATATAAGCATTTCTCTGTTCCCAAACAACCCTAAGCCTGGCCAAATAATATCAGCCACTGTTGAGAGTTTTGGCGTGGATTTAAGTCGAGTAAAGGTCTCTTGGTACTACAATGACAAGCTTATTGCCTCTGGTATAGGAAAAACAGAAACAAAAATCACCTCACCCGCTTTTGGACAAAAAGCTTCTCTGTTGGTTAGAGTCTCTGGTGGCGGATCTGATTCCGAGACAAGCGTTGTGATCAGCTCTTCCGAGCTTGATATTATTTGGGAAGCGGTAGACTCCTATACTCCTCCTTTTTATAAAGGTAAGGCATTAGCTCCTATCGGAACAAAAATAAAAGCCGTAGCAGTACCAAGCGTAGGTGGTTTAAAAAACTTGTCGTACACCTGGAGCCACAACGGCTCAGTCATAAAGGCTCTCTCTGGTACAAACAAAGACTCACTGACCATAAAAACAGATGCCTTGAGCCAAAGAGAGTCTTTCTCAGCAAGTGTTTCTGGTGGTACATTTGAAGGCCAGGGGGAGGCTTCTCTAGATCTCAGAGATCCAAGTGCTGTTTTATACGCAAAGAGTAATGGATTTGTGGATTATGCTAATGGCTTTACAAACCTTCTGCCTATAAATAGTGCTGGATTAACTCTAAGGATAGAGCCTTTTAATATAACTGTGGGGAAAAACATCTCTGACAGCTTGGATGTTTCCTTTGATATAGAGGGGGAGGTTTTTCGAGGTGAAATCTTGCCTCAAGAGTTAGCGATAACAAAACCAGAGAACCCAGGCCAAAGCTCCCTCAAGATCAACATATCATCGCTAAAAGAAAAGCTTCAAGTAGTTAAGAGAGCATTCACCCTTTCTTTTTAATATAGTACAATAAACTAACAATGAAAAAGATATTTTCAACTATCACCATTTTTTTGTTAATTTTTATTTCTCAAAAAACCAGCCTGGCTTTTGCCCAAGGTGTTACGATAGATCTAGAAGCTAGAGCAATAGGGGAAAATATAACTATCTTGTACAAAGGGACAAGTTCTGCAACTATTCAACCTATACTCTCAGATAAAGAGATATCTTCTTTCCCAACAAACCTCACTATACTACCTGGCCTAGAACCTAAGCTTGCAGGCCTAGCACCTATAACCTCTTGGCAAACAAAAAAGACCTTGGCGCCTGATACAAAATACTACGTCAGAATTTTTGATATTAGAACAAAAGGGTTTTTGACGGAAAACACTGAGGTAAAAGTATTGGGTGTTAATCTTTTATCTGCAAATTTTGAAAAGGTTAGCGCCGGAACATATGTATTGGCAGGACAAATCGACATAAGTAAACACAAAGATACAGACCCTATTCCTTATTCTTCAATAAAAGTCTCCGGTGATATATCTAGAAAAGACACAGGGGAACCTGTAATGTCGCTTTCTCCTTCAGTTATAAACGAGAAAGGGGAATATACTTTTAGAATAATAAACAACTCTTTTGATCAAAATACTTGGTATAACGCAAACCTATCTTTTAAAAATGATGCCGGCGCCAACACTCAAAAAAGCTACTCATTTAGCACAAAAAAAGGTGTATTGCCAGAAACAGGAAAAGCTGCGGACAACTTTTATGATAGCAACAGTTATAGACTACTAGCACCTATTCCTGGCATGACCGCTCTCTTGGATCCAGAACTTTGTAAGCTTGAGCAACAAAAAAATCCTGGAGAAATATGTGATATCAATGCATTTTTAAACTTCATTCTCAGTCTTATTATCGGTATAGCCGCTGTTATTTTGGTTATTAGACTTATCATCACAGGATATGGGTACATGATCACTGATGTACCTTTTGTAAAAGCGAAGCTCAAAGGTGGCTTCAAAGATGCACTTTTAGGACTAATATTTGCTCTAGCTTCTTATGTTATTTTAAACACTATAAACCCAAGACTTGTGAGTAATGACTTTACTATTGGCACAGCAGTATTTGATATAGAGGAAGATGAAAACAACATAATTAAAGACGACCGTTTTGTTCCAGACACATCAATAAGAACAAATAGAAGCTGTAAAGGGAAAATTGTCGATATAAAAACAGGAAACGGGTCGTTTATAGATGTGTGCGATGAAATAGCAAAAAAAATAGAGCTTATGTTCTCTGATGCAAAGAAAGAGGGTATTATTTTAAGCGGTGGCGGATTTAGAACATTTAAGGAGCAAACTGAATTGTATAAAAATAACTGTGGGGGAGGGAGTAGAAAATGTAGCCCCCCAACAGCAAAGCCGGGTAGCTCCATGCACGAAACAGGAAAAGCTTTTGACCTAAAGTGCGATGGCGCACTAATCACCTTCTCTACTCCATACAAAGGTGTTAAGAACAGTGCAACAAAAAAATGTTTTGACTGGCTTTCAAAAAATGCCCACAAATACGGTTTATTTAATTTAAAAAAAGAAAACTGGCACTGGTCTGTAAACGGTAAATAATTTTGTAGTACAATAAACTAATGAAAAGGTTAATTCTTATAATAACACTAGTACTGCTTATCATTAGCATATTTTGGTATCTTGGTTTCCAAAATAAAAACAAACCTGACGGACAAAATTCTGTAGTTACGACATTTAAATCCTTTTTTCCTATAGGAAACAATGGGGCAAACAACCCTGATGAAAATATTATAGAAAATGAAAACAATGTCCAAGAACAAGGTAGTACCACACAGACATCGTCATTTAAACAAATAACCAGAAACCCTGTGGCTGGATTTAGTATTTTCTCCAAAACAACTATCGTAAAGAATCAAAACAAAACACAAGAAGCAACAACAGACAACTTCCTAAGATATGTTTCTAGACAAAGTGGTTATGTTTACGAAATAAAGAACGATTCGACACCACTACAAATAAGTAACATATTTGTTCCGGCAATATATGAGTCGTATTTTGTAGATGATAACAACTCTGTTATTTTGCGATTTTTAAAAGACGACGGCCAAACCATAGGCTCTTATATAGTTCCTATTCCAAACGAAAACCCAGATGGGACAAGAACCCAAAAAGAGGGTATTTTTATAGCTGACAACATAAAGAGTGTATCCGTTTCTCCTGCCCAAAAAGAATTTATAAGACTTACAACTGATGCAAATTTTGGCACACTTACAACATCTGACACTGTAGATAAAAACAAAAAAGAGTTGTTTCGTTCTCCGTTAAAAGAGTGGCTGGTTTCTTGGCCTAAGAGCGATACTGTTTATATACAAACAAAGCCTGCTGGTATCGTTGACGGATTTTTGTACAAAATAGATCTAAAAGAAAAAAAGCCGAGAAAGATCTTAGGGGGAGTAAAAGGGCTAACAACATCAGTAAGTCCTAGCGGTAGTTTTATACTTTATTCAGAAAGCGCAGAGGGTGGCTTTTTAACAAAGATTTTCAATACAAAAAACCTTTCAACAAGGAGTTTAGGGCTATCTATACTTCCTGAGAAGTGCACTTGGTTAAAAAATGAGGATTTGATCTGTGCCGGTAACACATCCGTAGAAGAGGCGACTTATCCAGACTCTTGGTATGCTGGGATAGTAGGCTTTGAAGATCAAATATTTAGAATCTACACCCAAAGCAACACCTTTGATGTCTTAGACCAAGGAGAGAGGGGTTTTGATATTACAAACCTACAAGTAGACGAGACCAACGGGCTACTTTATTTCATCAATAAAAAAGACGGTCTTTTGTGGCAATTTAATTTTTAAGATTTAGAGTTTTTCTAAAGTAAAGTTCTTGGCCTATAGAGAATAGGTTTGTCACGATCCAATACAAAGAAACAGCGGCAGCCAGTTTTGAGGCAATAAAAATAATTATAATAGGCAGAACATACTTTGTTTGCATTGATAGGCTTTTTGTAAATTGAGCCTGAAACCCTTCGCCGCTTGTTGTAGGGGGTTTTGGGGCTAGGAAGGCTTGAATAGCTTGTGTGATACCAGCCAAAACAGCAAATGGTATAAAGGGTTTTGTTATGTCTATAAGCCCTAAAAATGAGTTTTTAAGACCTTCAGTGCTCAAGAACGAATAAAGGTGCTCTGGTTGGTTTATACCTTTCATAAAAGAGAAATAAAGTGCAAACAAAATAGGTAGTTGGATCAAAAGATAAAGACACCCAGAAAAAGGGTTTATCCCTTCTGTTTTATACAAAGCAAACTGCGCCTTTGATTCTTCTTCCTTAGACAACCCTTTGGCCTTTATTTCATCTAGTTTCGGCTGTAGAAGGCGCATTTTGTATTGACTGACAATGCTTTTCTTGGACAAAGGCATCAAAATAAACCTAATCAAGACAGTAACAATTAAGACCGCCAGGCCAACGTCTTTAAAAGCCACATTGCTAGCAATAAAAACAAGTGTGTTGTAGATCGGTTCGTAGATGAAATTATTCCAAAGTGTATTCATGGACTAGATTATAGCACTTTATGGCAAATCTACCCCTCCACCAGAGAATGGGTGACACCTTGAAACTCTTCTGGTTGTTTTTCTTAGGGCTGTAAAAAAGTTGTATTTTTGGAAACACGCTATCGAGTATTCAGAGCAGGTAGGATAAAAAACACAACTTGGTCTTGGATAAAAAGGAAGGAAGCGTAAAAAGCCAACTGAGGGAGATAGTATCAACCTGTAGAGCTTGATTATCAAAATAGTTATATTGTTAGGTAGTTTTTTTAAGGAGTTCATAAACACTCTTTTTAAGTTCAGGAAAGTTTAGGTTGGTAGCATTTTTTGATATATAAAAAACACCCTCTATTCTGGAGTCGTTTTCTTTTATAAATAATGACAAAACGGAGTATATTCGTCGCTTAAGAAGGTTTCTATAAACAGCTCTTTTTTCAACCTTTGAAGAAATAACTATGGAAAACCTTGGGTTTTCAGCTTTTTTATATTTTAGTGTGCCGATATTGTTAAAAACCGTCTTTTTGTGTGGAAAAGATAGTAACTGCTCAAACAATGAACGATTTAGCCGCTTTTTTGACGGCAACATATAATTAGAGGGCTATCTTAGCTCGACCTTTTCGACGTCTTGCTGTAATAACCTTTCGGCCTGTTGAAGAGGCACTTCTTACTAGAAAACCGTGTGTTTTCGCTCTTTTTCTCTTTTTTGGCTGGTATGTTTGAGACATATAGTGAGGGAACTATACACAAAAACTCCAAATTAATCAAGTTTTTCTGCAAAAGTACCACCCTTTAGATATTCTGTTATAATCAACACTATCCACAGATTATTAACAGTTTTTAATTAAACAAGCTAAAGCGTATTATTAATAAACATATGACTACAGACATAAACACCCTTTGGGAAAACTGCCTAAACGATATACAAAAAGAGGTTTCTGTTGGTCACTTTAATACCTGGTTTAAAAACACAAAACCTGTAAAAGAAGAGGAGGGGATTATTTTTATCGGAGTACCAAATGACTTTATAAAAGAGTGGATGGTAACAAAATACCAAAAGATGATACTCAAAAATCTAGTTACACACGCTGAACATGTAAGAGGTGTTGAGTTTACAATAAGTAAAATATCGCAAACTGAAAACAAACAAGATACTGTCAGTATATTTTCTAAAAAACCAGAGCTTCCTATCTCTGATATTTATACAAATAGAGACGACAACCTAAACCCTAGATATACCTTTGATACTTTTATTGTT
>DAORIU010000003.1:0-27867 GCA_035438645.1 Minisyncoccota bacterium | reverse complement strand
TCAACTGAGATTTTGCTTTACAGCAATCCTTTTAATCTGTTTTTTAGCATAGCGGGAAATGAAGGTGAGAAAAACTGCTATATTAATCTCTTTAAGAAATTCCCTAAAGATCGGTTAGAGGTTTTCTTTCAGGGAGAGTCTTTCTCTACAAAAAAAGAAGTAATTGATAACCTTGAAAGGATTTTGAGGGTAGCAATATACAACTGCCAGAAAGTTGAAAAGGTTGTAGATAATCTTTCTGAACATCCAAAAGGGCGACGCCTTACGCTCGAGATGGTTGAAGAGATCATTGCAACTTTTAACTCTAAAGACGTTTGGGATGTTGATACCAGCGAAAAGAAATGGAAAATGAAGTTCCTTACCAAAGCAGATGGTTTGGTCGAAGGACAGAAAGTTTTGCTAACCTTTCTCTCCGGCGAAAATAGTGGAGAAAATGTTGAAAGGAAGCTGGACTTTGATGTTAAGCCTGGTTTTAGTCTTCACTTTGAGGGTCAATTGAGGGACGGCAATGCTGTTCAAAAAGTAGAAAAAAAACCTGACGGTTCTTTTTTGATCGAAACCCAACAGTTTAAATGTTCGATGGTTATTATTGAAAAGTAGTTTAAAGCCGCAAATCTCGAGATTTGCGGCTTTTTTTATTTGCATGGTAGGATAAATGTCTATGATCACGTACAAAACGTGGTTTTGAGATTATTAGAAATTTATACAGGAAACTGTTTTATACGTGATGACACACCCAAAAGAAGAAAAAACATATGTAATGATTAAGCCTGATGGAGTTCAGAAAGGTTTGATAGGAGAAATTATAAAGCGCTTTGAACAAAGAGATCTAAAGATTGTGGCTCTCGAAATGTTTATGCCAACAGCCGAAATGATAGACAGTCACTATCCAAAAGATGAGGCATGGGTAACTAGATTAGGAAGCAAAACTCTCGCTACTTATGAAAAGTACAATATGGATGCTATGGCCGACTATGGTACTACTGACCCTTCTGTTATTGGTCCAAACATTAGAAAGTGGATTATGGACTATATGACTTCAGCACCTCTAGTAAAAATGGTTGTACAAGGTGTGCATGCTGTTGATACAGTTAGAAAAATAGCAGGTGTTACTATGCCATATCTTGCTGATATGGGGACAATTCGTGGAGATTTTTCAGTTGATAGTCCAGCTCTTGCTAATAAAGAAAAAAGACCAGTTATGAATATAGTTCATGCCTCTGAAACTCCAGAAGAAGCGGCTCATGAAATAAAATATTGGTTTGGTGATAAAGAGTTGATGAACTACAAACGTCACGGAGTAGATTTCTAATCAACTCGACACTACATTTTCTCACTGTCTATATTGTGTAAATCTTGTAGAAGACTATAATGAAATTACGGCTATTTAAAATTAGTACCTAGAACAATATTTCTTGGGGAAGTCGCGTGGCATTATTAAGGATCAGAATTTATTTTTTGATACTTATAGTGCCCAGACATCCCACTTAGCTTAATGCTAGGGTACTAATTTCTCAAATAGCCGTAACAACAAACTCTGATCGCAATATTTGCGGATGCAGGGTTTTTTGTTTTGTGGGATAATTAAGATATGAGAAAGAAACTATTTGTTTTTAGCGCGGTGTTGGCGGTAGGGATATTTTTACTTAACAAGATCGCCAGTTTTTTTTATTGGTACAGCGCTATGCCTCAGTTTGATATGATTATGCACACTCTCGGAGGTGTGTTTGTCGCTATTTGGTGCTCAGCTATACTTTTTGAATTTCTAAAAGAACAAAAACCTATAATATGGATCATAGTTTTATCAGCAATGGTTTTGATAGTCGGGTTTTTGTGGGAAGTTTTTGAGTTTTCAGTGCAAGGCATAATGCATCTAGAGACACTTGCAAATATCCCTGACTCTCTCTCTGATATGGTTTTTGATCTTTTGGGTGGAGTGTTAGGGAGCACTTTTGTGATTATCAAAATAAAAAGTTACAATAGAGCACATGCAGAAAAACTTGGATCAGAATAAAAAATTAAAAATAACTTTTGCTGGAGGGACAGGTGCTGTCAC
This sequence comes from Minisyncoccota bacterium, assembly GCA_035438645.1. Classification (GTDB taxonomy): domain Bacteria; phylum Patescibacteriota; class Minisyncoccia; order Phycocordibacterales; family UBA9973; genus UBA4124. The sequence goes on along the minus strand of DAORIU010000003.1, from coordinate 25,811 downwards.
TGGCGCAAACTTTCTTGTTGAAGCACCAGAGTCAGACGGAGGGCTTAAGTTTTTGGTGGACTGTGGGCTAGAGCAGGGAACAAAGTCATCAGAGGAAAACAACTGGGCACCATTTCCGTATGATCCAAGTAGCGTAGATGTTCTTTTTATTACACACGCACACATAGATCACATAGGAAGAATTCCAAAACTTATTTACGATGGATTTGTTGGTACTATATATTCGACAATTCCGACAAAAGACATCACAGAGCTTATGCTTGAAGACACAGCTCATATCTTGAGCAAGGGAGAAAACGAACTTCTCAAAAAGATCTACACTGATGAAAACATCAGGCAGGCTCTATCACAATGGAAGGTTATAGATTACCACCAAGATTTAGCTATTGGACCATTTATTTTTCGTTATCGAGATGCAGGGCACGTACTTGGCTCTGGAATGTTGGAGGTGATTTATAACAACAAAAAGATTCTCTTTACAGGAGACTTGGGGAACTCTCCATCACCACTTCTTCGAGATACAGAAGCTATCAAAAACGTAGACTACATGCTCATGGAAAGTGTCTATGGTGATCGCAATCACATGGCGCGTGATGAGCGTCGCCAAAGGTTAGAGCAAGTGATAGAAGACAACTATCGTCGCAAAGGAGCCTTGATAGTACCGACATTTTCTCTTGAGCGCTCACAAGAGTTACTTTTTGAAATCAATGAACTCGTAGAAAACAAACGCGTAGCACAAATGCCGATATTTTTTGATAGTCCTCTCGGTATTCGCCTAACAAAGATTTATCGAAAGTATGGACAATACTTCAATGACTTTGCTCGCACTCAATTAAAAGAAGGCGATGACATCTTTAACTTTCCAGGGCTCAAGTCCACACTTTTAACAGATGAATCAAAAGAGATAATCAATGAACCAAATCCAAAGATTGTTATTGCGGGAAGCGGAATGAGTAACGGCGGAAGAATTCTTCATCACGAAGCCAACTTTCTCCCTGATGCGAACAACACACTTCTTCTGACAGGGTATCAATCAGTCGGAACTCTCGGCAGGTTTATCCAAGAAGGTGCAAAGATGATACGAATCAATGGCCAAGAAATACCGGTAAAGGCACACATAGAGTTCATCGAAGGATACTCTGGCCATAAAGACTCTGATCACCTTATAGAATTTGTCGAACAAACAGCCGATACACTCAAAGCAGTTTATGTAGCGATGGGCGAACCAAAGAGTTCACTTTTCTTAACTCAGAGACTGCGAGATTATCTTGGTGTTATGGCTTATGCTCCAAATGCTGGGGATGTAGTAGAATTAGATTGCAATTAAGCTGTTAAAATTTTTTATGGAAAACGACGACAAACACGGACATTTGAAAATAAAACTCGGAGTAAGTGGCGCTGCAGAGACAGGTCACTGTGGACTAGACGCACTCGACAAAGCTAAAGAGCTAGGAAGAGAAATAATTCGCCAAGGAGGCATACTCGTAACTGGTGCTACTACTGGTTTTCCGCTGTGGAGTGCTATGGGTGCCAAAGAAGAGCGTGGTATATCTATCGGACTTTCTCCAGCAGTAGATGCTAGAGAGCACGTAGAGGGCTACAGGCTACCGCTAGACTATATGGACCTCATCATTTACACAGGATTTGGTTTCCCAGGTCGTGACCTGCTCTTTACTCGCAGTTGCGAAGCGCTTTTCATAGGTTGTGGACGTATCGGAACAATCCATGAGTTTACTATCGCTTTTGAAGAAGGCAAGCCTATCGGAGTTCTGGAAGGAAGCTGGACTATGGATGAACAGATAAAAGATATGATAGAAAAAAGTGATAGACCTGCAAGTCATGTGATATTTGATCCAGACCCAAAATCTCTGGTTGCAAAGATAATCAAAATGGTAGAAGAGGGAAGGAAAGATTTGAATCACAAATAGTATTGTGTTAGTATGAAAATGTAAGCGTTTGAAAGCCTATCAAGCTTGAGCTTCAGGGAAGAAATTTGTCATTTGGCGAAAAGTAGAACCCTATAAATAAGAACCCTGCTTCGCATGAAGCTACGCAGGGCTAGAACTAAGGTGGTACCGCGTGCAAATAAAAAGCCCGCCCTTGGAAATAATTCTTTCAAATTATTTCTGTGGGCGGGTTTTATTTTTTATTCTTGTTTTTTTACCAAGACCTGTAAAATCCCAAATAGGAAAAAAGAAAAGCATAAAAAATAATATAAAAAACAAGTCTCTCCCATTAATTTGATGAACTATTTCCATGGTAACTAAAATTTGATAATAATCTATACTTATATATTAAAGTAGTCAATATATGATATCTCAACCACAAAATCAAAAATCAGAACGATCTCTAAACGAAGAGGTAACTTTGTCATTTTGGAAAGAAAATAATATTTTTGAGAAAACTCTAAGTAAAGAGCCTACAAAGAAAGATGATTATATTTTTTATGAAGGTCCGCCGACTGCAAATGCAAAGCCAGCCCTGCACCACCTCGAAGCTCGCGCTTTCAAGGATGTGATCCCTCGCTACAAAACTATGCAAGGTTACCGTGTGCCACGACGCGCTGGTTGGGATACTCATGGACTACCCGTGGAGCTCCAAATAGAAAAATCTCTTGGCTTAACTTCAAAGAAACAGATCGAAGAATACGGCGTCGCCAAGTTTAACAAAGCTTGTAAAGACAGCGTTTTTACTTATATCAAGGACTGGGAAACATTTACCGATCGTATAGGGTATTGGGTAGACAAAAAGAGTGCTTACTATACTTTTAATAACGACTATATAGAAAGCCTTTGGAATATAGTTGGCAAAATAAATGATAGGGGGTTGTTATACAAAGATTATCGTATAGTGCCGTGGTGCCCTCGTTGTGGAACAGGACTTTCTTCTCACGAGTTGGCGCAAGGCTATATGGATGTGAAGGATTTGTCTGTTTATGCGAAGTTTCGGGTTCGCACTGAGATTGGCACTTTTTTTCAGTCCTCGGGTCGCTTCACTCAACCAGACATTCAAAAAAGTACCAATCTCAATGCTTTATATATTTTGGCGTGGACAACAACACCGTGGACACTTCCTGGGAATGTTGCTCTTGCTGTTGGAGAAAACATTGATTATGCCGTTGTGAAGGTTGGAGAAGAGAATTTTATTCTGGCAAAAGAAAAAATTTCTTTGATAGATGGAGAATACGAAGTAGTTTTAGAAATAAAAGGATCTGAGCTCGTTGGTTTGGAGTATGAGCCATTATATCCATATTTAAAAAATGATTTGGAAAATAAAAACATCGACACATCAAAAGCTTTCAAAGTTTATGAGGCTGATTTTGTCACAACAACTGATGGTACCGGTATAGTGCATACTGCTGTTATGTATGGGCAAGATGACTTTGAGCTCGGAACAAAACTTGGCTTGCCAAAAGTTCATACAGTAGATGATAGTGGGCACTTTTTGCAAAACATGGATTTTCTATCTGGTAGATTTGTTAAAGATGAAGACGTAGCGGTAGATATAATCAAAGACCTGGCTCATAGAGGACTACTTTTCAAAAAAGAAAAATACGAACACTCATATCCTCACTGTTGGCGTTGCAAAACTCCGCTTATTTACTATGCTCGGGATTCTTGGTATGTGCGCATGAGCGAGCTCCGCGATGATTTGCTCAAGGCAAATGATGGTATCAACTGGGAGCCAGAACATATCAAAGAAGGGCGATTTGGAGAGTGGCTTCGCGAGGTCAAAGACTGGGCATTTTCCCGTGAGAGATATTGGGGGACACCGCTACCTGTTTGGGAAACCTCAGGAGGAGAGAGGGTGATTGTGAACAGTCTAGAAAAACTCAAGTCTCTGACAAAGTCTTCGGGAAACAGTTATTTTGTTATGCGTCATGGTCAGACTGATCACAATGTTCGTCAGGAGTGGAACTGTGATCCTAGTACACCAGACCCTTTGACTGACTCGGGTATTGAGCAGGTGAAAAATACTGCAAAAGCTTTTGATGGAGATTTTGATTTAGTTATCACTTCACCTTATTCACGCACCAAAAAGTCAGTAGAGATATTTTTGAAAGAAAAAGGCTTGGATGTAGAGGTGATAGAAGATGCGCGGATAGGAGAGTGGGCCGTGGGGAAAGAATTTAATGGTAGACCTTTTGCTGAATACTTTGCGGTTCGAAACAACAGTGAAGATAGATATGGATTTAAGACTCCAGACGGTGAGAGCTATCTAGATGTTATAAAAAGAGCCGGAGAATTTATCTATGATTTGGAAACAAAATATCAAGGCAAAAAGATTTTGGTAGTTACTCATGGTGCTATCGCGCGAGCACTGGAGCTTCATAGCCACGGCATTTCTTTTGCAAGTCTTTATGACAGAACTCGTGACTACAAAAACTTTGAAAATGCAGATTTGCGCAAGATAGACTTTGTCCCACTTCCTCACAATGAAAACTTTGAATTAGATTTACACAAGCCTTATATAGATGAAGTAGAGCTTTATATAAACGGAGAAAAACTGACTCGTGTAAAAGAGGTGGTGGATGTGTGGTTCGATAGTGGTTCTATGCCATTTGCTCAAGAGCACTATATGGGTAGCGGAGCGCTTTCTTATCCAGCTGATTTTATCTCGGAAGCAATAGACCAAACCCGGGGATGGTTCTACACACTTCTAGCTGTTGGAGTACTGATGGAGCGCGGAGCACCTTATAAAAACGTGATTTGTCTCGGACACTTACTTGATAAAGATGGAAAAAAGATGAGTAAGTCTATCGGTAACATTGTGGAGCCATTTGAACAAATGGATAAGTTTGGTGTCGATGCTGTGAGATGGTGGATGTATAGCGTGAATGCTCCAGGAGAGAGCAAAAACTATGACGAAAAGTCTGTTGCCGAAATTAACAACAAAGTTTTCAACCTTTTTGGAAATGTGCTCTCTTTCTATGAGCTTTATCGTGATAAGGATCTAGAGCTACTAACTACTAACAACTCACTACTAACTTCTTCCCATGTTCTTGATCAGTGGGTGCTAGCTAGACTGAGCCAAACTATTTCTGAAGTTACAAACTCTCTAGACTCTTATGACCTTTTCAAGCCTACAAGAGCAATCAGGGAATTCATCGACGATCTTTCGACTTGGTATTTGCGCCGAAGCCGTGATCGAATCAAGGACGGAGACAAAGAAGCGAAGCGTACTTTGTATTATGTATTAAAGACCACAGCGCAACTCATGGCTCCATTTGCGCCTTTCTTTGCTGAAAACGTTTGGCAGAAATTGAAAGTGGTTTCTGATGAAGAGAGCGTGCATTTGTCAGTATGGCCAAAAACAGAGGTTCAACCTCTGGGAAGTATCTTTGAGGATATGCAAAAGGTGAGAGAGCTTTGTACTATAGGAAATGCGATTCGTAAAAAAGAAAATATTCCGGTAAGACAACCGCTGAGTGCATTTACTATCAATGGCAAAAACCTCGAAGATTATTATGACCTAATAAAAGAAGAATTAAATATAAAGAGTATTGTTGTTGGAAATGAGATCTCTCTTGATTTATCTATTACACCAGAGCTTAAACTCGAAGGAGAATACCGCGAGCTTGTTCGACTAGTGCAAGACATGCGAAAAGAAAAAGGTCTCACTCCACAAAATGAGATAAATCTCACTCTTCCAGAAAAATACAGTGAAATAATAGCGACTTTTGGCGATGACCTCAAAAAAACAGTTGGTGCAAAAGATGTGTCAGTTCAAGGAGAAGAAGTTATAATTAGTTAGTATGAAAAAAGAAAGCCCGCTTCCAAAAAATGTATTCTACGATATAACTAAATTTCCCAAAGGTTACGGTTTATTAGTTTTTCCTATATCTATTTCTCGTATTGATCATGATAAAGGACAAAGTCCAAAACAGTGCTTGGATTTTATTAGTTATTTTTCTCCTCAAAAAATCACGGAGCCAAAAGTAGGCTTAAATATTGTTTATGGAGATTCTCTTTATATGAATTCTCTAGAGCCAGCAGGTATTTTAAAAGATAAATATACGAATATGGTTCTAAGACATCAAAATGGTTTTTTGAATCTAATAAAAAAGAATTGGGAAAAGTTTCAAATTGAACAAGCTTTTTCTTTTCAAGTTTGGGGACAAATGTATTTAAACTATAAAGGCAGTAATCTTTATGAAGAAATACAAAAAATACATAAACTATATGAATCAGATGTTTATTTTCAAAGCTTAATTAAACAAGATGTTGAGTATTGTAAGAGAGAGTTAAATCAAGAACAAATTAATTTTTTTATTGAAGAATTCTTTATTACATATCTTTGGACAAAAAAACAAATTATTATGCCGAATGAATATGTCCAAGGAAGAGAATCTTGGGTATTAAATGCTTATCCAGGACCTCAGTTGAAAGGGCAAATATATATGTACCAAAAAAATCCTCTTAATTTAGATGTCCCAGAAAATGTATATCAAGATTGTGCTTACGACCTCGAAGCAAAAAAGCTTATAGATTTTACTCGCATAGATCTTGATACTTACAACTATAAGTATGAGTAGCTTCTAGTATATGAAAATAATACCTTTATCAGAAGAATATTTAGATGAAGCGATTGCTTTGTGCAACAAAGTATTTCCTGATGATATAAAAACAGAAAATCCTCCTGAGTTAGGTTTCAAAGAATCTCTTTTTAAAGAAGAATATAATTGGGCTTGGGATAAATACTATATTGCTAGAGTAGAATATTACTTATTAATTTCTGAAATAGGAAAAGTTATTGGAACTACTGGGGTATACCAGAACACTATTGAGCCAGAGAGTGCATGGGTTGGATGGTTTTGTGTTGATCCTAAAGAAAGAAGAAAAGGCTATGGTGAAATGCTTCTTAATTTTACTATTCAAAAAGCCAAGGGATACAACTATCGTTTTTTAAAACTTTATACCGACCCTGAAGAATCCCCAGAAGCTAAAAATCTTTATAAAAAACTTGGTTTTTTGCTAGAAAAAACCGACCTAGATCCTTCTACTGGAAAAGAGGTAACAATTCTAAAAAAGACTTTATAATAAATCATGCACCCGATTATTCACACAGAAGCATTTGTTTTAAAGAGTATAGAAAGTGGGGAAGCCAACAAGCGAGTGTGGCTTTTTACCAAAGAGCACGGACTGATTGTGGCTACTGTTCAAGGTGTCCGCAAAAGTGGCGCCAAGCTTCGCTCGCACATACTCGACTACACCTATATAAATGCTGATTTGGTAAAAGGGCGAGATGTTTGGCGTCTTGTGAGTGCCCAAGTGATAAAAAATCCCTTTGTTGGACTTTATGACAAAATGCGTGCTCGGTCGTTTGTGCGAGCGCTATCTTTGGTAGAGAGGTTTTGTATCGAAGAGGGGGCTGAACCAGAAATATTTGAGCACCTACTTGAAACTATGCAAACTCTTGATACTGCTTCTGACAACGACAAACTCTTTGACGCGGTGGTGCTTTGGAAGATTTTGGTGATGCTTGGATATTTGGAGCTAGCCCCTGAGTTCAAAGATTTGTTTGAAAAAGATATTTTGGATATAGCGCCCAAAGAAGACACAGTCAAAAGACTCGTAAAAGATGTAACTGATGCCATCAATCGCACACATCTTTGATATAATATAAAGACGATGGCAGAAGAAAAACTTGACCACATAGCAGAACTCGAAAAGCGCCTTTATGCTCGAGATCCAGACTCAGTTCCAAAAAGAACATATGGTATTTTGCATCCGCTTAAGAGCAAGGTAGATTCTTCTTGGGGAGAAAAAGAACTTCCAGAAAAAGAACGTCCCAAAATAACAAAGGTCTCAGGTTACAAAAGATTTTTTGTTGTTTCTTTTATTTTCTTTTTGATAGCTTTGGCTGGGGCATTATTTTCAGTTTACAAAGGAGCGATCACTCTATCTAGTAAAAATGTTGATATGGTCATCTTGGGCAATTCATTTGTTTCAGGAGGGGAGAGTTTGCCAATACAAGTAGACATAGCCAACAAAAATTCGGCTGATTTAGTAGAAGCGGAACTTACGCTAGCTTATCCGAGAGGGTCTTTTGATGGTGACGAATCTCAAATAGAGCGCAAAAAAATATCTATCGGTACCATAGGTTCAGGTAAAACAAAAACTCAATCTTTTGATGTTGTGCTCTATGGTGAGCAGGGCTCAAGCCGTACTCTTGTTGCAACTCTCGAATATAAACTTGCTGGCTCAAATAGTGTCTTTGTTAAAGAGAGTAATTTCTCCGTAATGATCAACTCTTCACCGATAGCTCTTTCTGTAGATGCACCTTCTTCTATTGTTTCCAACCAACCTTTTACTATGACGATAAGAACAGTGTTCTCTGGTGAGTCGCTTCTCGATGATGCTCTTGTTTTTGTAGAGTATCCTAACGGTTATGTTTTTGACTCAGCTACTCCCTCTACTGTTGGCGGAACAAGTACTTGGGCACTAGGGGATCTAGTCAAAGGCACTGAAAGAGTTATATCTATCAAGGGTCGCCTCATAGGTGAAGAGCAAGACGAAAAAGCTTTTCATGTTTATGTTGGTTCAAAATCAAAAAATACCGATAACAAAATAGGGGTATCATTTAACTCTGCTTTACACAGTATCGTTATAGAACAACCATTTATCAGTGCTTCTATAAATATCGGAAACAGCACATCTGATATCGTGGCTTTACCTATGGCCTCTGATGTCAGGGGGTCTATATCTTTTACTAATAATGCCTCCATAGATGTAGCTAGCCCCGTTTTTTCTTTAGAGATTTTAGGAGATTCGGTGGATATAAATTCTATAAGTTCTGATGGTGGGTTTTATGATCCTTTGACCAAGACTTTGACCTGGGATTCAAATACTTCTAGAAATTTAGGTGTTATTTCTCCTGGTGGGGTAGGTAGACTTGATTTTTATTTTAAAGCCAAGTCTACACAAAATCTATCTGATATATTACTTTCACTTTCTGTGAAGGGTACTTTTCCTGATAGAGACTTTTTGGAAAATAGTATTTCAAATATCGACCAAAAGACTATTCGTTTTGCTTCGAGACTTCAGTTTGCCTCACAAGCTCTATACTCTATAGGTCCAATCAAAAACACAGGTCCATATCCTTCAAAGGTTGGACAAGAAACTTCTTATACTGTTGCTTGGACTATAAAGCCATCAGAAAACCCGATAACTGGTGCAGTAGCCAAAGCGATACTTCCTCTGGGTATTACTTGGGCCGGAGTTATTTATCCTCAGAACGAAAGTATTTCTTATAATCCTGATACTCGAGTAGTTTCTTGGAATATAGGTGGGGTACAAAAATCCCCCAACACTTCTATTTCCAGAGTTGTTTACTTCCAAGTCAAAGTCAAACCTCAAAAAAATCAGGTAGATAATCCTTTGGTACTCCTGGGAGAAACTAGTGTTTCGGCTACAGATACTGTCGCAAACACTACTATAACTACCACTCGGCCAGAATTGACAAATGCGCTTAGTACAGACCCTGTCTATTCCGCTGGCAAGGAAAAAGTGCTACCATAGCCAGAGTTATCTATGAATAAACCAACAATGGAACAAATTATAAGTCTATGTAAGAGAAGAGGTTTTATCTTCCCAGGCTCTGAGATTTATGGCGGGTTAGCTGGAACATATGACTACGGACCTCTTGGAGTAGCACTTAAAAACAACATAAAAAATCTTTGGTGGAAACAGTTTGTACTTGATAGAACCGATATGTATGGTATGGACGCTTCTATTTTGATGAACCAAAATGTTTGGAAAGCGTCAGGGCATGTGGGAGGATTTAGTGATCCACTTGTTGAGTGTTCAAATTGTAAAAGTCGTTTTAGAGCCGATCAAATAGATATTTCTAAATGCCCATCATGTGAAAAAACAAATACTTTTGGTCCAGCTAGACAATTCAACATGATGTTCAAAACAATAGTTGGGGCGCTTGAAGATGCTGATAGTATTTCCTATCTTCGTCCAGAAACAGCACAAGGAATGTTTGTAAATTTCAAAAATATCCTGGATACTTTTTCGCCTAAGCTTCCATTTGGTATGGCGCAAATAGGTAAGGCATTTCGAAATGAAATAGCCCCTCGTGATTTTGTATTTCGAGTACGAGAATTTGAACAAATGGAAATAGAATATTTTATTGACCCAAGAGAGGAACAAAAGATCAACGAAACTTTTGATGCTCTTTATAAAGAACAACTTTCTTTTATAGAAAAGATCGGTTTATCAAAAGACAAAATACACACCATTGAAGTTCCGGCAGAAGATAGGGCTCACTATTCAAAGCGCTCTGTAGATACAGAATACGATTTTCCTTTTGGTCAAAAGGAGCTTTTGGGATTAGCTTATAGAACTGACTATGACTTGAAAGCCCACACAGACGCTAGTGGAACACCGCTTGATTATTTTGATGAAGAAACAAAAGAGAGGTTTATCCCGCACTGCATAGAGCCTACTTTTGGAGTCGATAGACTTGTCTTGGCAGTACTCTCTGATGCTTATAAAACAGAAGGGGAAGGAGATGATGCTCGAGTTTATCTAGATTTTCCTCCAGCTATTGCTCCTATCAAGGCCTGTGTTTCTCCTTTGGTCAAAAATAAGCCAGAACTTGTAGAAAAAGCTCGGAGTGTATTTGTTGGTTTGAAAAAAAGTTTTGGAGCTATAGTTTGGGATGATAACGGCAATGTTGGTAAAAGATATAGAAGACAAGATGAGATCGGTACACCGTTTTGTGTTGTCATAGACTTTGATACTTTGGGTGAGCACCCAGAACTACTTGATACTGTAACTGTAAGAGATAGAAATACAGGTAAACAAGATAGGCTAGCTATCAAGGATTTAGAAGCTTATATTTCAGAAAGAGTAAAATAAAAAAGCCTCTCCTGTTACGAAAGAGAGGGGTGTTTATTTTCTTTTATGGCTATCAGCACAATTGCTGCTACCGGGGAAAGCGTAATTGATACTATTATTAATATAGGTATTAACATGGTTGTTTTTTATTATGTTTACCCCAAATCCATACCATTTGTCAACTCTTTCCTAAAAATGCTACTATAGCTACATATGAATACTCCTATTCGAATCAGTTCTGATACCATCGTTCGCACCCTTCTTATTGGCTTTGCTGCTTACGCACTCTTTGTTTTAAGGGATATTATACTTATGATATTGGTAGCTATCGTTATAGCTAGTTTTGTGGAGTCAGGAGTTAGAGCTTTTGCTAGGATCAAGGTCAGTAGGCTTTTGGCAGTTCCTATTATTTATGCAATAGTCACCGCTATAATCTTTGCTGTTTTTTATGCTTTTGTACCGATAATTTTCAAAGAACTCTCTGGCGTTCTTAGCTTGATATCAAAGTACATACCATCCTCTTCTCTTGATACAAACTCCATCCAAGATGCTAGTCAGATCGTTACAAATATTTCAAAAAATAGCTCTATAGCGGATCTTCTATCAAATGTAAAAAATGTAGCTTCAAGTGTTTCTGCGGGCGCTACTTCTATCATAGGAAACACTTTTGGCGGACTAGTTAATACTATCTTGGTTTTGGTTATGTCCTTCTATCTCTCTATCCAAGAGCGGGGAATACAGACATTTCTCAGAATAATTACTCCTGCAAAACACGAAAAGTACGTAATTGATCTATGGGTTCGCACTCAAAGAAAGATCGGCCTATGGTTCCAAGGCCAGCTTTTGCTTGGGCTTGTTATGGCGGCAGTGACCTTTGTCGGGTTATCTCTCTTGGGGGTTCAATACGCTCTTCTCATAGCTATCATTACAGGAATAGCTGAGCTTATACCTTTCGGTGTAGTCTTTGCTGCTATACCAGCGGTACTCTTTGCGCTTATTGATGGAGGAGTGTTGCTCGGTTTTAAAACTTTGATTTTCTATATCGTTGTTCAGCAGATAGAAAACTATGTGCTAAGTCCAGTGATAGTAAAGAGGGTTGTAGGAATACCACCACTTATAGTTTTGGTTGCATTTTTGATAGGTATAACTTTGGCTGGATTTTTTGGAGCGATACTCGCTATTCCTGTAGCAGTGTTTGTTCTTGAGTATATGGGTGATGTAGAGAAAAACAAATACGTAACTGTTATTGAGAACTAGAGATGGAAAACAAAGCTTTTTATATTACTACCACACTGCCTTATGTGAACTCTGATCCACATGTTGGTTTTGCTATGGAAATAATCAGAGCTGACAGTGTCGCTCGTTATAAAAAGTTGCAAGGCTATGAAGTTTTTTTCAATACTGGTACCGATGAACACGGGCAAAAGCTTTTAAATGATGCCCAAAAAGCAGGTAAAGATGTTTTTGATTATGTTTCAGAGTACGCACAAAAGTTTCGTGACCTTGTGCCACTTTTAGGTATATCAGAAGATGTTCACTTTATCCGTACAACAGATAAACATCACGAAAAAGCAGCACAAGAGCTTTGGAAAAAGGTAAGCGATGCTGGTTTTATCTATAAAAAGCCCTACCAGACAAAATACTGTGTTGGTTGTGAGCTCGAAAAGACTGACTCTGAGCTTGTTGACGGAAAGTGCCCGATACACCCAAACAAGGAGATAGAAATAATAGATGAAGAAAACTATTTCTTTGCCTTTTCAAAAGTCGCTCCGCTTTTAAATGAGCTTTATAAAAAAAGTCCAAATCTTGTTATTCCAGAGTTTAGATTTAATGAAATGAAATCTTTTCTTGAGAGAGGGCTAGAAGACTTTTCTATTTCTCGACTAAAGAGCAAGATGAGTTGGGGGGTACCAGTTCCAGGAGATGACGAGCATGTTATGTATGTTTGGTTTGACGCTTTGACTAACTATATATCCACGCTTGGTTGGCCAGAAGATGAAGCTGGTAATTATAAAAAGTTTTGGGAAAGCGGAGAAAAAGTGCAGTTCTGTGGTAAAGACAACACCCGACAACAATCAATGATGTGGCAAGGAATGCTTCTTTCTGCTGGGCTTCCTAGTACAAACCATATAATCATAAATGGTTTTATAAACTCAGGTGGGCAAAAAATGTCCAAGAGTTTGGGTAATGTTATCAATCCTTACGACATAGTGGCTATCTTTGCTGGTGTAGCAGGAGAACTCTCTAGTGATGTTTTGAGGTATTATCTTCTACGACATATGAACTCTTTTGAAGACTCTGATATGACAATGGAAAGTATCAATGAAGCGTATCAAGCAAATCTAGCAAATGGTTTGGGTAATCTTGTTTCTCGGATTATGACTTTGTCACAAACACACGTAGAAGAATTTGATGAATTGCCTACAGTAGGGCATACAAAAGAAATACAAGAGTCTATGGAAGGATTTGATATACAAAAAGCAATGAATCACATCTGGACTATGGTAGGAGAAACGGACCAAAAAATACAACTCACAAAACCTTTCTCTGTAATCAAGGAAGATAAAGACGCCGGCGTAGCAATCATCAAGGATTTGGTATCAGATCTCTACGGTATCGCTGTAGCTCTTGCGCCTTTTATGCCAAAGACAAGTGAAAAAATAATAGATCTTATCAGAGATAATAAAAAACCAGAAGCTCCTCTTTTTGCTAGATTGCAATAAAAATAGGCCTTTCGTAAACGAAAGACCCATATTTTTTATTTGTAAAAATCGTTTGGTTTTTTCTTTTTTATAAACCACAGGGTGATACCTGTGAGTATAAACAAGACTCCGCCAGCCAAAAAAATATTTATTTCTCCTGGTTTGTAGGATGGAGCAAAATAAAAACCAAGAATACCTAAAACAAAGAATATACAAGATAAGATTTTCATAATGGCTATTTTCTAATACTCTACACCTCGAAAGTTTTTTGTCAAATATGCTATATTTGTTTTATGAAAATCATAGACACCCATTCACACTTCAACCTTCATCAGTTTGAGCACGACTTGCCCGAGAGCATAGCCTCTATGACAGGTGAAGGTGTGGGGACTATATGCGTCGGCATAGATCTGCCAACGAGTGATAGGGCTATGCGTTTGGCGCAAGAACACAAAAGTATTTGGGCTTGTATAGGACAGCACCCAACAGAATGGAAAAAAGAATTTGACGAAAGTGAGTTTCGCAAGCTTTTGAGCGAACCAAAAGTTGTAGCAGTAGGAGAGTGCGGACTTGATTATTTCAGAGAAAAAAGCGAAGAGCTTATGGTAAAACAAAAAGAGTTGTTTTTGAAACAAATAAAGCTTGCCCATGAAAAAGACTTACCTTTAATGCTCCACATCAGACCATCAGCAAGTACTATGCCTGCCCTGAGTAGCCTTGGCGAAGCGGGGAATGCTTATGAAGACGCACTAGAAATACTTGAAAACTACAAAAAATCTTGGCCAGAGATGCGGGGTACCGCGCACTTTTTTGTTGGCAATAAAGAAATAGCTCAGAGGTTTTTGGATATTGGTTTTTATATTTCTTTCTCTGGAGTGGTAACTTTTGTACCAGAGTATGAGGAGGTGGTTAATTTTGTACCACTTGATCGCATACTTCCAGAAACTGATGCGCCTTTTGCTACACCTACTCCACACAGAGGCAAACGTAACCAACCAGAGTATGTTTTGGAAGTTGTGAAAAAGATTGCCGAAATAAAAGGTCTGCCTATAGAAGAAACAGAGACTCAGCTTTTGAAAAACACAAAAAAACTCTTTAAAATATAGCCTATTTTACAAAAAAGGCTTTTTGCTGTAATATAGCCTCCGTAGCCCCGTTCTTAGTTTGAAGTCCTGAATTGGGACAAACAGTAAAACTAGGCATTGGTCCGAAGCGGGCTTTTAATAAATAAACAATTGGAGTCTCAAACTCCAAAAAATACATGTCAGAAAAAACAACAAGATTGTATGAGCTTGGTTATATCCTCGTTCCTACAATGCCAGAGACTGAAGTTCCAGCCAAAGTTGAATCTCTAAAGTCTGCTATAAAAGCAGTAGACGGAGAAACAACAACAGAGGGAAATCCAGAGTATATTGACCTTGCTTACACAATAGAGAAAACTTTTGGAAGCAAGAAAAATAAATACTCTCAAGGATACTTTGGTTTTATCAAATTTAACGCGGAGCCTTCAGCATTAGAGTCTCTAAAGAAAAGCCTTGATGCTGATGCTGATCTTGTAAGATATATTCTTATAAAAACAGACGAAGCTAACAATGTGATCTTTAAAAAGCCAAAGATTGAAGCAAAAAGAGGTGATGCTGTTATTGATGATGCAGAACTCGAGGACGCTGATGAGTCAGTAGATGATATCATCGCAGCTCATGAAGCTCTTCCTGACCTTTTGCCAGAAATAGAGGCAGACAAGGCAGAGAAAGAAGTAGAGTAGACCTCTGTAACTTAGAGCGCTATAATTGCCTTATACCAGAATAAAAAACATCTAATTCAAAAATATGTATCTAAACAAAGTATTTCTAATGGGGAATCTAACGAGAGATCCTGAGCTCAAAGCTCTACCTACAGGCACAAAAGTGGCCAGTATAAGCTTGGCTACAAATCGCTCTTGGAAAGACCAATCTGGTGCCAAAAAAGAATCTGTCGAATATCACAATGTCGTAGCTTTTGCTCGACAAGCAGAGGTAATAGCTCAGTACTGTAAAAAGGGGAGCTCTCTCTATATCGAAGGCAGAATCCAAACTCGTTCTTGGGATGCTCAAGATGGTACCAAAAAGTATCGTACAGAGATTGTTTTAGAGAGTTTCCAGTTTGGCCCTAAGTCTGGAGGTGCAGGTGCGCCTACGGCTAATCCACACTCTGATGCAGAAGCTCCACAAGCTGATGCCAAGGCAGATCTAGACACTATCGAATACCCAGAAGAAGAAATAAATCTAGAAGATATACCATTTTAATTAAAAATAAATTTATGAAACAAGATTACTTTAACGCAAATAGTATTTCTCATATCGACTACAAAGATGTTGATAGTTTGAAGAAATTCTTGAACCCAAATGCTCGCATCAATTCTCGAAAGAGAACAGGCCTAACAGCCAAGAACCAACGCGCTCTTGCTGAAGCCGTAAAACGAGCTCGCTTCATGGGACTTCTCCCGTTCGTAGCGAACTAATAAACAAAGCAAAATCGCCCCAAATGGGGCGATTTTGCTTTCCGCACCATCTGATGGTAGTATCAAGAAAAATAATGCACTATGACACCTATTACTTTACTTGAGCTATTTAATTTAGTTAATAAGGTAGCTCCTGTTTCAAAAGAATCTTATCCAGGTCTCGAAAAGTTAGACTTAGAACAAAAAATATCTTTTGTGCTATCACATAAGGCGCACCATTTTTCTATGGCTTCTGGCAAATTCGCAAAAATAGCACATGATTTACATCATTCACCAGCTCCTATCTGTCTGGACAAAGTAAAACTAAAAAAACAGGTAGCATCAATATTTTTTACAGTAATAACAACTGCACATTTTTTGGAAATGAAGCCAGAAGAATTACTGGCAGAAACAGAAAAACTTGCAAAAGAATACGGTGAAGAGTTTAAGCTTATGTAAATAAAAATCCTGAGGTTTTGCCTCAGGATTTTTTTATTTAGTTTACTCGCTCTACATATTCGCCAGTTTCACTGTTGATGCGAATCTTTTCACCAATGTTTATAAATAGGGGAACGTTGATGGTTGCACCTGTTTCGAGTGTAGCTACTTTGTTACCACCTGTAACACTAGCCCCTTTGATAGCCGGAGGAGCATCTGTGACCTCGAGCTCTACTTTGATAGGGATTTTGACACCTATTACCTGCTCTTCATCGTCATCGTTAGTGTAAATGATAGTTTCTATCTCACTATTTGTTTTTACAAACTTTATTCTATCTCCAACTATTTCTTCTTTGAGGGCAAATCTATTTGATGGGTCTTTTACATCACAGAACCAGATCTCACCTTTGTTTTTGTACAAAAACTTCACTGGTCGAGTAGTGATATCAGCTTCCTCGGCCTTTTCTGATGATCCAAAAGAGATCTCAGCTACACGACCTGTGATGAGGTTTTTGAGCTTGGTAGCATTTACTGGCTTTCGTTGTTGTTTTCGAAAGACGTGAGAGGAGAGTACCTCGTGAGGCATTCCATCCCAAACTATTATTTTGTGTTCTTTGATTTCGTTATATTCCAGCATACTCATAGTGAGGAGATTGTAGCCGAAAATGCTGTAAAAGTCCATTTTGTTTTTACGGAGCGATAAAGTGTTTCATTTTGTTGTGTTTCGTAGGACGACTGGTCCGAGAAGCAGTGAATTTTCATCAGAAAATTACACGACAACAAAATGAAATCTTTGAGAGGAGTTTTTACTCACTCGCGCTATCTGCAACGACTTCTTTCATGCGCTTTCTGACATCTTTCATGATTTGGTCTCTAATTTTTGGATTTTCACGCATAAAGACTCGTGTAGCATCGTAGCCTCGTCCGAGTTTGACTTCTTCTTTGTCTTTGCCTTCTGGTTGGTAGGAGTAGGAGGTACCGCTTTTTGTCATTACTCCAAGCTTTTCTCCGAGAGCGATTAGTTCTCCTTCAAGAGAGATACCTTCACCGTAGATGATATCAAATTCTGTTTGTTTAAATGGGGCAGCGACTTTGTTTTTGACAACTTTGACACGAGTACGAGAGCCCACCACTTCTTCACCTTTTTTGATTTGAGCAATGCGACGAATATCGAGACGCACTGATGTGTAGAATTTAAGAGCCTTACCACCTGGAGTAGTTTCTGGATTACCAAACATTATACCGATTTGCATACGGATTTGGTTGATGAAGATAACAACAGTTTTACTTTTGTGGACTATGGCAGTGAGTTTACGGAGAGCCTGACTCATAAGACGAGCTTGTTTTCCTACGTGCTGAGCACCCATGTCGCCTTCGATTTCATCTTTTGGAGTGAGGGCGGCAACAGAGTCGACAACGATAACGTCTATCTTGCCACTTCGCACAAGGGATTCACAGATTTCAAGACCTTGTTCACCAGTATCTGGCTGAGAAATGAGAAGCTCATTTATTTTTACACCAATGTTTTTAGCGTACTCTGGATCCATAGCATGCTCAGCATCTATATATGCGCATACTCCGCCTAGTTTTTGAGCTTCAGCAACGATGTGGAGAGCTAGCGTAGTCTTACCAGATGACTCAGGACCAAATATCTCCAGTATGCGTCCTCTCGGTACTCCTCCAATGCCAAGTGCGATATCGAGGCCAATAGAGCCAGTAGGGATGACGCTGAGGTCTACCTTTGGTGTTTCTCCAAGCTTCATGATTGCGCCTTCACCAAACTTAGTTTGAATGCTCTTTATTGTGTCATCTATAGATGCTCCGTGTTCTTTTGGTGTTGTTGATTTCTTTGCCATGTTAGTTTCTGTTATTGATAATTTACTTTTAAGTTTGTCGCTACAGTAGAAGAAGGTTCAGCTACAAGATGAAATACCTTGCGCTTTTCTTTGCCAAATCTGTCTTCCATTGCTATCTCTATTATATTATAACCAGGGGAAAGTAGGGCACCGTCTTGGAATTCACCATCTTTTTCTATAGGCACAACCCTGCCGTTTATTTTGAGTATGCTTGCATGCTTGGCCACACCGCTGATAGGTAGAAATGAGTTACTGATCGTTGAGCCATCTTTAGCTGTCTCTATAGAAAGAGGTGCTCCAAGTATATAGTCTTTTGTATTATAAAAAGCTAAAGCAAAAACAACACTTAGCGCTATGAATGTTATGGTTTTTTTAAGTGGAGGATTTTTCATATACGTTTACATGTTTAAATCTTCAGCTACTTCTTCTATTGTAGAGTTCTTTGGCCCTCTATCTAAAACCTCTCTAGGCTTTGCGCCATCAGCTGGTCCTATAACACCACGCTCCTCAAGCATATCCATGAGGCGTGCTGCTCGAGCATAACCAACTTTTAGCTTTCTTTGAAGGTAGGAGGTTGAACCTTTACCTGCTTCTATTATTATAGCGCGAGCTTCCTCATAAAGCGCATCGTCTGTGTCGGAGTCGCTATCTGCTATACCATCAGCAAATAAGCTTTTCTCTCCAATAGCGCTTCCTGTGAACTCTATGGTATCTCTGACGTCATCTTTGAATGCTTCTTTGAGATATTTTACTATCGCTTTTACTTCATCTTCTGTTATGAAAGCACTCTGAAGTCGGCGAGCTTGGTTATCTCCAATCATAGCGAGCATGTCTCCTTGACCCAAAAGCTTTTCAGCTCCCACAGTATCCAAAATAGTTCGAGAGTCGATACCTGTCGGAACGCGTAGGGCAATACGAGAAGGAACGTTGGCCTTGATAAGCCCTGTGATGACGTTTACTTCAGGACGTTGAGTAGAGAGTATGAGGTGGATACCAACAGCACGGGACATTTGGGCGAGGCGCACTATTGCTGCTTCAAGCTCTCGAGGATAAGCCTGCATGATATCAGCGAGCTCATCTATAATGATCACTATGTAAGGCATGCGGTCAGGAGCGTCTTCGCTGGAAGAATTTTTGGCAAACTCCTTTTCGTATTTTTTGTGATAAGAATCTATATCACGAACGCTTTCAGATTCGAGGATGTCATAACGGCGATTCATTTCTGTTGCGGCCCACTTGAGGGAAAGGATCGCTTTTTTAGCTTCAGTAATAACTGGAGTTAGTAGGTGAGGGATGCCGTTGTACAAAGTCAGCTCAACACGCTTTGGGTCAACAAAGATAAATCTAAGTTCATCTGGACCATGTCGGTATAAAAGAGAAGAGATAATAGCGTGGATAGTTACACTTTTACCAGAGCCGGTAGTACCAGCGATAAGTAGGTGGGGCATTTTTGCAATACTCTCAAATGTACTTTTTCCAGAAATATTTCTTCCAAGAGCTACCAAAAGAGGTTTGTGGTTTTCTGAAAAAGCTTGGTCAGTAAGAAGACTAGCCAGACCGATAGTGGCTTTTGTTCTGTTTGGTATTTCTATACCCACGAGGCTCTTACCTGGGATGGGGGCTTCGATACGGATAGGGTGGGCAGCAAGAGAAAGAGCGAGGTCATTTTGAAGGCCGACAATACGTGCTAGTTTAACTCCCTGAGCAGGTTTAAGAGCATAACGAGTAACAGTAGGTCCGATGGTGATTTCGTCCATTTCTACCTCTATACCAAACTCAGCCAAGGTACGTTTGATGATGTTGGCGTTGGCTTTGACATCTCCGACGTTGGCCTTACCTCTATCTTTTTCAAGCAAAGAAAGTGGTGGCGGGGTATAGAGAGTGCTTGGCTTGCGCTTTGGCATAGGGATGTTGAACTCTTCTTCCAATGAGTCAGTGGTCGGGATTGTGGCGCGTACTTTTTCTTGTGGTTTTGGTTCCACTTTTTCTTCTCCAGCAATATCTTCTTCATAATCACCAACAACCGGCAGTTCGAGCTTTGGCTTTTTTGAAAAGAGGGATTTTATTTTTTGCCATAGAGCTACGAAGTGAGGGAAGAGGTTTGGTGTCCGATCAAAGAACACAATAAGAGAAACAAGGGATGTGACAGCGATAATAAGTGCTCCAAAAGCCTTGTCAAAAAGAGTAATAAAAGGAAACTTCACAAGAGTACCAATAAAGCCACCATATGAATTTTCTATGAAAGATAAAAGTCCAAGTAAACACAAAATACCCAAACTCCCACCAATCCACTCTCGGGTAGTTGCAACTATCTTTCTCTTCCTAATGATCAATATTCCAGCAGTTAAAAGCCCAACAGGTATCATCAGCGCGCCAGCTCCCAAAACAAGATAAGCCCCGTGCCAAAGGATCATCCCACCTACACCAGCTCCACCTATAGCACCACCGAAAAGTATCAAAGAAACCAAAACCAAGACAAGCCCCAAAACAACATGATTTGTTTGGCTCGGCTCTTTTTTGGTTTCTTTTTTTGAGGTTTGTTTCTTCGCCATGAAAATAGTTATATGTTAGTTAATTATATCACGACAGTTTTAAAAAACTATTATAAACAAAGGCTTATTTGGAAACGAAGCAAGGCTTGTGGCAATGGCCTATTGTCCTTTATACTGTCCTTGATAAAAAATTCTTTTGTAAAGGACAACAATCTTAAAAGACATAAACTAAAAATTAATGAAACAATTAGAAACAATAAATACAAAGGAAAAACAAAAGGACATATCTAAAGGACAGAAGATAGTAGCCGCAGTCTACTTGGTAACCAAGCATTTGTCCGATAGGGAACCATTAAAGACAGAGCTTAGAGACAGGGCTGTGAAGTTTGTCTGTTCCTTGGGAGAGGAGAGTAAGTCATACCTCGAACAACTCGAAACCCTTTTGGGAGGAGCAGTATTGGCTGGTTTGATTTCTGAAAAAAATACTTCGATCATTGTTTATGAATCTAAGCTTTTTTATCAAAACAACAACTCTTTTGAAGAGGGTGTTTTGGTAGAAGTTTTTGGTCAAAAAGACACCTTTGTTATTAAAAAAGACAGTCTAAAATCAGCAAACCCTGTGTCTTTTAAGAGCTATCAAAAAGACGTTGTTTCAACAAATATCAATAATTTCAAAACAGATAGAAAAGACAAAATTTTGTCGTTTATAAATGAACGTAAAAGTGCTGTTATAAAAGACATAACGACACTATTTCCAGAGGTTAGCGAAAAGACTATCCAAAGAGAATTGAACACCCTCATTGAAACCGGAAAGATCACAAAAAGAGGGAACAAGCGCTGGAGCATTTATATGGCTGTAAACTCTCTACTTTAAATACTGTAATACTTATAATAGTCTTTCGTCACAAGGAATAAGTGGCTCTTTTGCTACCTGAAATATTTTGTAGTTTATGTCAAAAAGATATATACTATAGACATCGTACTATCACTAGTCTCAAACAGAGATTTGTGGTAGTATGGTAGCTGTCTTTTGCCAGTTTTTATTGCAGTATTTTTTACTAATATATCTGCTTGCAGAAGACAAAATAAATAGGTGGTGAAAGCCACTGAAAAAGGAATGATCATTGAAAACAAAATAACGTCTCATTTATGTAAGTAAATGAAATTCTTACAAGTTTTCATTTCGACATTCCTTGTTTTGTTTTCTGCCTAAAAACGGAAGACATAATCGGCCCTGTCGACATGGCAGATGCATACAATCTATATATGCGTTTGCGAATAGATAAATCGTCATCTCTATGGGGGTGATAAAGACCTCTATATAGAAGACAAAGGTATATAACTTCATAGCGTTCGTCGATGCTATACAAAATAAAAAATATACCCATTACAAAACGATAATTAATTATGACTAAATTTACAAAAGTACTTTTAGGGGCTTTCCTTATGGTATCTGTTTTCGCCTCACAAGGTGATGCAGCTATGACATGGTCACGTTCTCTAAAACTCGGTTCTCGAGGTGCAGATGTTAAGGATCTTCAAATGTTCCTAAACATGTGTGCTGACACAAAAGTTGCTGTATCTGGAGCTGGTTCTCCTGGTATGGAAACTACTTACTTCGGTCCAGCTACAAAAGCAGCTGTGATCAAGTGGCAAGCTGCTCGTGGAGTTTCTCCAGCTAGTGGTCTTTTCGGACCTCTATCAAGAGCAAAAGCTGCTGATCTACAAGCGTCAACAAACGTTTGTGGAGGTTCAGTAGTTGTTAACCCACCACAATCAGGTCCTGTTACAGCAATGATTGCTGCTAACAACCCTGCTTCTGGAACACTAGTTGCTGGTCAAGCTACAGCTAACCTAGCAAACTTCACATTCTCAGGAACTGGTACTGTTACAGGTATCACTCTAAAGAGAATTGGTGTTTCAGCTGACGCTACACCTTCAAACGTGTACCTATTTGATGGTGCTATGCGTTTGACAGATGCTGCTTCAGTATCAAACAATGGTTCTGTTACTTTCAGTATGCCAGCAGGAATCTTTTCAGTTAATGGTTCACGAACTATTTCTGTAAAAAGTGATATTGCTACTGGAACATCAGGGCAAACTGTTGGTATGATGCTTGAATCATTTACAACATCTTCAGGTGTAGTAAATGCTAACCTTTCAGGTAACATTCACACTATTGCTTCAGCTACTCTTGCTACAGTATCAGCGGGAACAGTTACTCCTTCAGGAGCAACTCTAAACCCTGGTTCTAACGTAACAGTATGGCAATCAACTCTAACAGTTTCAAACCGCGATGTTTGGATGAAGAGACTTTCTCTTCGAAATGTTGGATCAGCCCCAGCTAACGCTTTTGCTAACTTCAAACTCTTTGTAAACGGAGTACAAGTTGGTACAGCTTCTGGAGTTGATATGAATGGTTATGTAACATTTGACCTTTCTTCAGCACCAGCTTCTTTGGTTTCTGGATCAAGAGTTGTTCGTGTAGATGCTGACATTGTTTCTGGTTCTTCAAGAACAGTACAATTCTCACTTCGAAACGCAGCTGACATTGACCTTGTTGATTCAAGCTTCATGGTTAACGTAACTGCATCTTCTACACCATGGGCAGCTTCTTCTGCAAACACTATCTCTGGTGCTTCAGGTGGAAGTCTAACTATTGAGAAAGATGTTACTTCAACTTCAGGAAACGTTTCTGAAGGAACAAATGACAAAGTTATCGGTGTGTTTAAGGTTACTGCTTTCGGTGAACCAATGAAAATTGAGACAATCCGAGCAACCTTTACAGGTTCAGATGCTAGTGTTGACTCTCTAAGAAATGGACGCATCATGATTGGTGGTGTTCAATACGGATCAACAGCTACTTTGATGGAAGATTCTTCTTCACCTGCATACACTTCTTACACTCTTAACTACACAGTGTACCCAGGTACACCTGTAATGATGGAGCTTCGTGCAGATATGTATGACAACGATGGTACTGACGACCTTTCAAACGGCGACACTATCATTGGTACAATCGCAGCTGGATCTTCAAACGTTCAAAAAGTTGACTCTCTTGGTACAGTATCAGCTCCTGCTTCAGCAGTCTCAGCTAACACTTTGACTATCGCTGATGCTTCAGCAACACTTACTAAGAATGGTACATACGCTAACCAAACAGTAGTTCTTCCTTCAACTGGCTTCAAAGTTGGTTCATGGAATCTTGCTGGATCTTCAACAGAAGATATTCTTCTAACAACACTTTCATTTGATGTTGACGAAGTACTTGGTACAGAGTTTGACCAAGGTGAAATGACAAATATGTACGTAGTAGTGAAGAGTGGATCAACTATCGTTGCTCAAACTTCACCAATCGCTACAGTTGCTGCAACAGACAACAACTTCTCTCTAAACTACACTCTAGCTAAGAACACAAACGTTTCTATTGAATTGTTTGCTAACCTTTCTGATGATGGTTTGGTTGAGCCAGGTGGTGCTGCTGATGCAGTTGACGCTACAGACTCTGTGAAAACAGATCTTACTGTAACTGGTACAGCTATGGTTTCTGGTTCAGCTGTAACTGCAACTTCTGCAGATACAGATGGTCAGACTATCGCTTCTGGTTCAGCTACAATCACAGCTACTCTTGATGCTTCATCCCCAGTTGCTTCTATTGTTTATGACAATCAAACAGTAACTGCTGCAGCATTCAAGTTTGACGCTGTAACATCTTCTTTTGATGTTACTGACCTTACATTTACTCTTGCTGATGCAACTGTTGCTCAGTCAGTAGATCTTTATGATGGTGCTACTCTAGTTGCTTCACGACCTGGAGCTGCTACAGTTACCTTCTCTGGTCTTGCATGGAATGTTCCTGCAAACACCAACAAAGTTCTTACTGCTAAGCTAGTTCTTGGTTCAGTAGGTGTAGGTGCTGGTTCAACTGGTGCTTCACAGCTTCTAACTCTTACAGACTTTACAGCAATCAATAAGTCAACAGGAGTTTCAGACGCTTCAGCTAACGACGCTGGTCCTTCTATTGAAAACAACCCAGCGGCTAATGCTATGTATGCATATGCTTCTACTCCAACTATTACAAACGTAGCTCTTCCTACAACAACTCTAAACACAGGAACACAAACAGTTTCTAAGTTTGCAGTTTCTACAAACGGAGGATCTATCGGATGGAAGAAGCTTATCTTCACAATAACTAAGAGTATCTCTGGTGTTGATACATTGGCTTCTGCAACCCTATGGGATGCTGATACTAATACTCAAGTTGCTGGTACAGCTACATTTACAGGCTCTGTTGAGACTGATAATGACCCAGCTGGAGGACTTACATTTGTTGCTACAAATGAACAGCAAATCAGTGGTACAAAGACTTATTACTTGAAGATGACAGTTGCTGGTACATTGGCTAATGGAGACAACATGAGTGTTTACATTGACCAACTTCCTACAAGCTTTGCTGCTTCAGATACATATGCTAACGTTGCTGCTACAACAGCTACATTTGTATGGTCTGATCTCTCAGCTTCAGGACACAGTACAACTACAACTGACTGGGTTAACTCTTACCTAGTTAAGAATCTTCCAACAGATACACAAACTCTTACTTACTAATAGTTTGATATCTTAGGTAGTTTCTAACTAAAAAGTTAGCAAAAACCACCCCTTGCGGGGTGGTTTTTGTTTTTGGTGATATAATATACCTATGAAAAAATTTACATTTTTAATTCTTTTACTGAGCTTTTTGCCGCAAGTTTCTTTTGGGCAGACTGTCCAAAACTGCTTGGATTTATCTGTAAATCTAAAGCAAGGGCAAAAAGATGCTGTAAATAAGACTGATATAACCTCTCTACAAAACTTTCTAAAAAACGCTGGCTACCTAAATGTTAATGCCACAGGATTTTTTGGTGTTCAGACCTTAAGGGCTGTCAAAGCATTTCAAAAAGCAAATAATATAAACCCTACAGGTCTAGTCGGGCCACTAACTAGAGCCTTTATCAAGA
>DAORIU010000002.1:0-30306 GCA_035438645.1 Minisyncoccota bacterium | reverse complement strand
TCAATACCATGGACCAAAACCATGTGTCCTACCATTAGACGATCGGGCAATATTTGTTTGTACAGCACTCTTTTATACCACGAAGTGCGAACTATTTCAATTCCGTGCCGGTCATTTCTATAAACGCCAGTTCTAGTGGCAAGACTGGCACAGAAGCATAAGTGATGCGCTCTATGGCTTTGATAAGAGCGAGGACGCTGGAGCTAGTGATGACTTCAGCACCTTCTACTGCCCCTTTTTTGATTATTTCAACATAGCTTTCGTTGTGATCTGCTTCTATTTGTTCTCGCATTTTTGGAGCATAGCGATACATCAGAGAATCTCGCATGGTAGAGAGAAGTAGTTCGGCAAGCAAAACCATGTCAGTGTGGTGGTCGTTGCTATTTGATAGTACTTGGTAAGCTGATTCTATATCTTTGGCTATCAATGCGTCGTAGAGATCGTGAATGACTTTGAGCGATGGTGCGCCAGTGACCTTTTCGACAAGTTCGCGAGAAATAGAGCGGTCTTTTGAAGCTGACAAAACTTTTTGCAAAAGTCCGTAAGTATCTCTAAATGATCCATCACCAAGAAAAGCGATAAGCGATGCTGATTCGTTGTCGATGACTACCTTTTCACGTTTGGCAATGTCTTCTACCAAAGAAGTCAAAATCTTCTCTGTCGGCTTGCGGAAAGAAAAAACTTGGCAACGAGATAGTATTGTTTCTGGAACTTTGTCGAGCTCTGTAGTTGCCAAAATAAATACCACATGAGAAGGAGGCTCTTCGAGAGTTTTGAGTAGTGCGTTAAAAGCATCTTTAGAAAGCATGTGCACCTCGTCGATGATATAGACCTTGTAAGGCGAAGAAAAAGGAAAGGTATGAACAGCCTCCCGAAGGGCTCTGATATCGTCTATACCGCGATTTGAAGCGGCATCTATCTCAGAGATGTCCTCAGGACTAGTGCCGAGCGCCTTGGCGAAAATACGTGCCACAGAGGTCTTGCCGGTACCACGAGAGCCTGTAAAAAGGTAGGCGTGAGCAAAGGAGTTGTTTTCGATACTTTGAGTGAGGACAGAAACTATATGCTCTTGCCCTACTACTCCAGCCCAATCACTAGGGCGATATTTGCGGTATAAAACTTGGCTGTTATTTTCTCTGTTCATAATAGTAGCCATATTGTATCACGTACAAAACCACTAGTTTAGTACGTGATTGTATCAAAAAAATAAAATCCCCGCTTTTTACAGCGGGGGTCTTTGTCCTAGGGAATGAAAGAGCTGGAAACAGTATCCTATAGCATTTTTGTCTATCCTGATCGCATATTGATAACCTTCAAAAATAGCACCCTTGAGGTCAGCAATCCTTTTGATAACATCCTCTTTGTCTTTGAGGCAAAAACCTGAACAGCAAAAGGTAGCTTTTTGCAGAAGCTTTCCCTCTTGGTCAACCAAAATATCGCTAAGTTGACTTAAAATACTTTTTGAGTTTTGTGAATCTGTTTTAAGTAGATCCACAAACTCAGGATCTGTCACGGATTTTAAAAGCTTGTTGTAGACATGGTTTACAATGCTCATGCGTCTTTTATTCGGAGTGTTCTGAGCATTTTTCAGATCATTTAGTGATTGTTGCAGTGCAGCAATCTCAGCGTTAGCTCCATCGAGCAGTTGGTTTTTTACTAATGTTGGCATATGTTATAAAGGTTTTTTATAACTTTATACCAAAAAGCTATTTTGTCAAAAACTCGTCTACTATCTCCTTCACATCCTTTGAGTTGTTAGCTTTTTCCATAAGTTTGACTCTCAAATCTTTTGCTCCATCAAAACCAGTAACATAAGCCTTCATATGTTTTTTGAGAATATTGAAACTTTTTATATCACCGAGCTTTTGTTCAAAAATTTCTGCATGCTCTATCATGACAGAAAGCCTCTCTTGTATGGTTATCGGTTTTGATTTTGAAACTGGAGCACCTCTTTTGGTATCAAAAAACTTTTTGATAAAAGGTAATTTTCTAAGTATCCAAGGAGCACGCTTTGGCAAAACAGCCACTACTTCCCTAGTTGGGTCAAAAAACCACGGATTTCCAAAAAGAGCTCTCCCAACCATTACCCCGTCAGCACCACTATAAGAGGCCTTTTTTATACCATCAGCCAAAGAAACAACGTCACCGTTTCCTATTATCACTGTATCGGGAGCGATTTTATCTCTCAAAGAAACAACTTCTTTTATATAATCCCAATTTGCAGGAACTTTCGACAAGTCTTTACGAGTACGCGCATGAACTGTGAGGGCCTGTATTTTTTGTTCCAAAAGCATACCGATCCAATTTTTGATATCAGGGTAGTTGTAACCCACCCTAGTTTTTACTGACAAAGGAATATCTCTACCTGAAGCTTTGATACCACGCTTTGCAGACGCAATAATTTCTCTAGCAACTTCCGGAGTTTTGATCATACCAGCACCTGAGCCTTGTTTTTCTATGGTTTTGTCTGGACAACCCATATTGATATCTACCCCATCAAAGCCAAGTAGAGCACAGAGTTTACAAGCTGCCTCCATGTTGTGCGGATCAGAAGAAAAAAGCTGGGCAACTATCGGTCGCTCAACTTCTGAATATTCCAAATCTCTCTTTAGCGCTTCGCGCCCTTTACTATTTAAGCCATTAGCGGAGACAAACTCTGTCCACATAACATCAGGCTTGCCGTATTTAGCTATCAAAATTCTAAAAGCTGGATCTGTTACATCAGCCATAGGAGCTAAAGCAAAAAATGGTTTTCCGTTTTGCTCTTTTTGTTTTTTTAATTGTTGCCAAAAGTTATTGTTCATCTTCTGCAAATTTGTATATTACCTTATTTGAAAAACGAAGATCTATATAAAGAAGCTTTTTATTTTCGTTAGTAAAAAGGTTAGAAAAGTCTTGTGTCCGAAGAGCTGAAAAAAGATATCCCAAAGAAGTTTCTGTTTCAATAGAAGGATCTAGTATGATTTTAGCTACTGATTTGTTGTGCAAAAAATCTATCTCTATCTTTTTATCGCTCAAAAGAACAAAAGCAATAGGGTCGATATTGATGCCGAGGAGCCCTTTTTGTAGATCGGCTATTTGAGAGATTTGTTTTTCTGTAAAAGCTTTAAATGGCAAAGGCTCAATAGGAGATTCTGAAACTATCTTTACATAAGCACTTCCTGAAAAGATTGGCGCACTATTATAGACCACAGCATTTTTATCCATAAAGTAGCAATCATCGTCTTTTGTACACCAGAGATATCTTGCTCCATACTCTTTAACTTCAACAGACAAGCCTCTGAGTCCATCTCTTTTTATAACTACTTGCTCTATACGAGAAAATTCTTTTTTCAGATTGTTTTCTAGTTTGCCTGTGTCAATCAAAAAGGTGCTTGTACGAGGAAAAAACCAAAGCCACTTCCCTTGTAGTTTTTTCTCAAGGTTTATTTTTATATCTTCATTATCCAAAACTTCAGTGCCTGAAATATTGAAACTCCCAACCTGCAAACGTGGAGCTCGGAGGAGGAAAAATATTCCCACCAAAAACCCAACTATCAAAAATACTGCTAGTGCTTTTTTCCAAGAAAATCTTTTGTTTGTTTTTTCTTTTTCGGTACCTTTTTGCTTTAGGACCTCTTTGTGATAGTTGCGCTCATACATAAAAAGTGGGAAATATTATTTTCCTATAACACTCTTACCCATGTAAGGCTGAAGCACTTCTGGTACCAAAATAGTTCCATCTGCTTGTTGGTAGTTTTCGACTATATGTTGCAAAATACGAGGAGTAGCTAGCGCGGTGTTGTTGAGAGAGTGCGCAAAATGACTCTTGCCTTCTGAGTCTTTGTATTTGAGATTTAGTCTTCTGGACTGGAAATCGTGGAAATAAGAACAAGAGTGTGTCTCTCGGAAAGTATTTTGTGATGGCACCCAAGCTTCTATATCATACTTTTTAACTTGTCCAAGACCCAAGTCTCCTCCACAGTTTAAAACAACATGGTAGTGAAGCCCCAAAGCTTGCAACAACTCTTCTGCATTTTTCAAAAGCTCTTCATGATGAGCAACTGAAGTTTCGTGGTTAGCTTCACAGAGAATCACTTGTTCAAACTTGTGAAATTCGTGAACTCTAAAGAGGCCTTTTGTGTCTTTACTATGACTTCCGGCTTCTCTTCGAAAGGCAGTTGAAAAGGCTATTTTTTTAACTGGGAAGTCTGAAACATTCAAAACTTTGTCAGAAAAATAACTCATAACAGCTACTTCTGCAGTACCAGAGAGGTAGTCATCGTCTTGTGTTTTATAAAGATCATCTTCTCCCTGCGGAAGATATCCTGTCCCCAAAAGAGTCTCACGTCTTACTAAAGATGGCACAATCATAAATTCAAAGTCTGTTTTTTTTGTTCTGAAAAATTCAGTTACAAATTGCCATAGAGCAAACTCAAGTAGCGCTCCATCTCCTTTCAAAAAGTAACCTCTAAATCCAGAAACCTCTGCACCTTTTTCAAAGTCGGCCATACCGAGGCTTTCCATAAGTTCGATATGATTTTTAGGAGTAAAATCAAACTTTGGTTTCTCGCCCCAAACAGAAACTTCTACATTGCCACTATCATCTTCACCTTCTGGCACAGAAACATCCGGCACGTTTGGTACTTGGAGCATTAGCTCTTGCCATTTTTTTGTAACCTCTCGCACTTCTTCTTCAGCTTTTTGAACTTGTTCTTTTATAGGCTTTAGGTCTTCTATAAATTTTGCTCTTTCTTCTGGACTTTTAGCTTTTGGTATTTCATCTGAGAGATTGTTTTGCTCTGCTCTTAGATTTTCGAAAGTAGCGAGGGTTTGTTTTCTTTTCTCTTCAATAGCAAGTAAAGCGTCGACATCAAAAGACAGGTGCTTTTTGCGAACAGCCTCCTTGATAAGATCTGGGTTTTCCCTAATGAATTTAATGTCTAACATTCCTTCATAGTACCAAAATGGTACAATTATTCAATACTATGGAAGGTAGCGAAGAATTTCCTATCAAAGAAATAGATCCTTTCGAAGTTTTCCCTTCTCTTTCTGAAATTCCCCAAAAACCGAAGCAGCTTTTTATGAGAGGTACTCTCGAAAACATCAAACACAAAAAAGTTGTGGCTTTTGTTGGTTCTAGAGCTTGCACTAGTTATGGGATGAATGCTTGCCGGACTTTGATCGAAGGGCTGCGCGGATACAATATAGTAATAGTCTCTGGTCTAGCTATGGGCATAGACACCGTAGCTCACAAAGCTTCGTTGGAAGCAGGGCTAACGACTATCGCCTTTCCTGGATCAGGACTGGGCTGGAAAACTATCTACCCAGCAGTTAATAAGGACTTGGCAAAAGAGATTTTGAAAAATGGTGGCGCACTTTTTTCTGAATACACAGAAGAAACTCGTGGAGCTATTTGGACATTTCCCAGAAGAAACAGAATAGTCGCAGGTATCGCTGATATAGTCATCATTGTAGAAGCACAAGGAAAGTCAGGAGCGCTCATAACTGCTAGACTTGGCACTGAGTACAACAAAATAGTCGGTGCTGTTCCGGGGAGCATTTATAGCTCCTCTTCTGTTGGGACGAATTGGTTGCTTCGTCTCGGAGCAGTACCGATAACATCGAGCGAAGACATCCTCAAAGAGCTCGGTCTTGAAAAAAAGGATGCGCCACTATCTGCTTTGGTGGTGAACGAAAACGAAGGCCGTGTACTAGATGCATTAAATGAACCCAAAACCAAAGATACAATAATTGAAGAATTAGGACTATCGACGAGTGAAGCCAATGTTATTTTTTCAACACTAGAGATAAAAGGTTTGATCAAAGAGAGCTATGGACTTATAGAGAGAATTGCTTAAAAATAAAAAAGGAGTAAGATAAAGAAAAAGCTCCCTAGATGAACAAAATTTTTATTGCAAAACCTCGTTGGCTTTACAACCAAACCAAAAGCAGACTTAGAAATCTGCAAAGAAGATAACAAAATATTAACCTTAAAAAAAACCGCTCTAAAGAGCGGTTTGAATATTTTTAATTTGCCATTTTTTTGTGGTCGTGGTACTACTGTTTAGCATATGAGCAAACTTCTGATAGTTGAGTCTCCATCAAAAGCCAAAACTATTGAAAAATATTTGGACGGAGAATATATAGTGCGTGCTTCTGTTGGGCATGTGCGCGATTTACCAAAATCAAACAAAAAAGCCATCGATATAGAAGCTGGCTTTGTTCCTCATTACGAAATAAGTAAAGGCAAAGACAAAGTCGTCCATGAGCTACAGGAATTAGCAGAAAAAGCTAAAAGTATAACCTTGGCAACCGACCCGGACCGAGAAGGAGAAGCTATAGCTTGGCACTTAGAAGAGATATTGAGAGCTGACAAAAAAGTCAAAGCTTCTATATCACGTGTGACCTTTAACGAAATCACTAAAGAAGCAGTGACCGAAGCGCTCAAACACCCTAGAGAGATAGATACAAATCTGCGCAAAGCTCAAGAAGCTCGTCGAGTACTAGATAGACTTGTAGGTTATGATCTCTCTGGAATTATTTGGCAAAAAGTCCGCTACGGACTCTCTGCTGGACGAGTTCAGTCCCCAGCTCTGCGCATACTTGTTGAGCGCGAACGAGAAATAAAAGCTTTTATCCCAGAGACTTACTGGAATATTTCGGCCAAACTAAAAACTGATAAAAAAGAAGAAATATCGTTTGCTTGTAGCGAAGAGCCTCGTGACAGAAAAGAAGTAGATGATATTTTAGAAAAAGGCAAAAAAGGTTCTTGGTATATAAAAGAAATAAAAGAAACAGAACAAAAGCGTTCTCCTCGTGCACCATTTACAACTTCTACTTTACAACAAACAGCCTCTTCAAGACTGGGATTTTCTCCGAGCAGAACTATGCAAGTAGCGCAAAAGCTTTACGAAGCTGGGCATATTTCTTATATGCGTACTGATTCTACTAACCTTTCCAAACAATCCCTCGACGCAATATCAAGTCTGATTGAAAAAAAGTATGGTAAAGAATTGCTGGAAAAAAGAGAATATAAAACCAAATCAAAAAACGCTCAAGAAGCTCACGAAGCAATACGTCCAACTCATATCGAAAAGCTCTCGGCTGGAAACAATGAGGAACAAAAGCGTTTGTATGCGCTTATTTGGGAGCGAACAGTTTCTTCTCAAATGGTTGACGCCAAGCTTCTCAAAACTCGTGTTGTAGCCAATATCAAAGGCGACACTATCCCCGACTTTTCTGCAAATGGTTCAAGACTCTTATCTGCTGGATGGCTTTCAGTAGACACTACTGCTCGTGGTGAAGATGTAGAACTACCTAGCCTCAAAGAAGGTGTAGACTTAAGCTTGGTGGAACTAACAGATCTCGAAAAGCAAACCGAGCCACCAAACAGATACTCCGAAGCAGGCCTCGTCAAAGAACTTGAAGCCCGCGGAATTGGCCGACCGTCTACTTATGCTGCTATCATTAGCACTCTTGAAATTCGTGGCTACATAGAAAAAATAAATCGCTCTCTAAAGCCGACTGATACAGGTGAAGTGGTTTCAACATTTCTGGAACAAAACTTTATGGAATACATTTCTGACACGTTCACTGCCGAAATGGAAAACGAGCTCGACGAGATAGCTTCTGGCGAAAGAGAATACGAAAAAACTCTCAAAGATTTTTACACTCCATTTAAAAAAGAAATAAAAGAAAAAGAAAAGCTCGACAAAGCTACAACCCTAGAAGTCGCTGATGCCAAATTTAAATGTCCTGTTTGTGGTAGTGGTATGGTGGTCAAACTTGGCCGTGGAGGCAAGTTCCTCTCTTGTGATCGCTATCCTGATTGTAACGGCGCCTTGATGCTAGATGGTACAGAAATAAAAGCTGACGAACCTATCGGCATAGATCCAGAAACTAAGCTTCCTATTTTTACAAAAGTGGGACGCTTCGGTCCATATGTTCAACTCGGAGAAATGCCAGAGAAAATAAAGGGTAAAAAGAAAGACGCCAAAGCTCAAAAACCAAAAATGGCTTCAATTCCAAAAACTGTTGATCCAAGTACAGTTACTTTGGAGATGGCTCTACAGTACCTTTCTTTGCCTAGAACTTTGGGTAAACACCCACAAAGTGGTCTTGATGTTTCTGCTAACAATGGACGCTTTGGGCCATATGTTGCTCATGATGGAAATTTCCGTTCTATCAAAGCTCCGCTTGATGTTTATACTATTACTTTAGCTCAAGCCCTAGAACTATTAGCTCAAGAAAAGAAACCTCGAGGCTTTCAGAAAAAGACAAAATAAAAAAACCCCGCTGGAGAACCAGAGGGGTTTGGTAGTTTGCCACCAGGACAGTAAATTGGGGTTAACTACCACGTTATGAGCAAACAAAAAAAGCGACTTTAATAATTTTCCTTTTTTCAACAAAAAGTGTATAACAATATTATGAAAAGTAAAGGTACTACCCTAGAAGATATATACCAAAGCGCCCAAAAAGACTTATCTGACAACGAAAAGGCGCTTATAGAAAGAGCCTATGATTTTGCTCAAAATGCCCACAAGGACCAAAAACGTAACAGTGGTGAACCCTATTTTCATCATAGTGTTGAAGTTGCAAAAAACTGCGCTTACCTGGGAGCCGATGCTACGACTATAGCTGGAGCACTCCTTCATGACACATTAGAAGATACAAGTGTATCGGAAAAAGAAATTTTGGAAAAATTTGGGGAAGAGGTTTTGTTTTTGGTAACTGGTGTTACAAAACTTGGGAAATTAAAGTATCAAGGTGTCGAGCGCCATGTTGAAAGCATGCGCAAGTTTTTTATTGCTCTTGCAGAAGATGTCAGAGTACTGATCATCAAACTCGCTGATAGACTTCACAACGTGCAAACACTAGAGCATGTCAGAGAAGATAAACAAAAGCGTATTGCGGTAGAAACTATAGAAGTCTACGCTCCACTAGCTGGCAGACTTGGTATGGGAAAACTAAAAGGCCTGCTCGAAGACTATGCCTTCCCTTTTGCTTACAAAGAAAAATACTTAGAAACAAAAGTTTTGATGGATAAACTAGTACCTGAAGCACAAAGCTTGATGGAAGATGTAAAAAAAGAACTAACAGAAACACTAGAGTCTTTTTCTATACGGTCAAACATCCAAGCTCGAGTAAAACATGTTTATAGTCTTCATCGCAAACTTGTAAAATACGAAATGGATGAGGGTAAGATCCATGACATTGTTGCCCTGCGAGTATTGGTTGAAAACATTTCTGACTGCTACCAAGTGCTAGGCCTTATTCACATGCTCTGGAAACCGCTTCCTGGCAGAATCAAAGACTGGATAGCCATGCCTAAACCAAATGGTTACAAATCTCTCCACACTACAGTTCTAACACCAAAAGGGGTAGCTGAGATCCAAATACGCACATATGACATGGACAACGAAGCCGAAATTGGTATAGCCTCGCACCTCTTATACAAAGAACAAAAAGTTGGCACTGGTTTGTCCCAAAGAGAGCAGACATCTTGGCTAAATCAACTCAAAGAGCTTTCAAGTTTGGCCCAAACCCCGAGTGACATTGCCGAGCTCAAGCTAGACTTTTTCCAACACCAAATATTTGTTTTCACACCCAAAGGAGATGTGGTTGATTTGCCAGAAGATGCTAGTCCGATAGATTTTGCTTACGCTATTCACTCAGATATTGGTGGACACATTAGTGGAGCAAAAGTAAACAAAAAAATGGTAAGTATCGATACCAAACTCAAAAATGGTGACATTGTAGAGATAACCACTAGCAAAAACTCTCACCCAACTAGTAAATGGCTAGAGCATGCCAAAAGTAGCTTTGCAAAAAGAAAAATAAGAGCCTTTTTGGAAAATCAAGAAAATCTTTAGAGAGAGAAGTTTTTGATATTGTAGAGATCGTCGACGTCTTCTTCTGATTCTTTTTTCTCTTGTGGGTCTCGATCATCAAGCATTTCTACTTCCGCTTTTTCTACATCAAGAGGCACTGGGGCAGTTTCAACAGGCTCAGTAGTTCCTTCTTTTGAAGCCAGCATTTGTTTAAATGATTCATCACTAGTTCTAGAAGCTTCCGCCTTACCCAAAACATCTACTATGACACCCAAATCTTCATCCGAGAAATAGTCTATAGTGATTTTGCCACCAACTTCACTCTTTTGGATGTGTACACGAGTACCGAGTTTTTCAGCCAATTGCTTTTCTATCTCCATGAGTTCTGGGGTTGGTAGGAGCTCCTTTTTGCGAGATTTCTCTACTGCTATACGACGAGCTATACGCTCTGCTTCGCGCACAGATATCTTACGATAAACTATCTCTTTAAAGAGCGTCATTTGCTCTTCAGGCCGTGTTGAAAGCATCAGAAGTGGTCTAGTGTGACCTTCATTTATTTTTCCAGCTGAAAGCGCGTCTAAGAGCTCAACGGGCATCGCCAAAATTCTAAGAGAGTTTGAAACGTACTCGCGACTCTTGCCTACTTTTTGACCTATTTGAGTGTGAGTGAGTTTGAACTCTTCTACCAAGCGAGCAAAGCTCCTTGCTCTCTCTACAGGGTTCAAATCTTCACGTTGAACGTTTTCGATGATAGCTAGCTCGAGCTTCATCATCGGATCGTCTCCTACACGGATGATGACAGGAACTTGTGGTATACCAGCAAGCTTGGCTGCGCGCAATCTTCGCTCTCCAGCGATAAGTTCATATTCTGTTTTTAGTCCACCTTCAGGAGTTTCTTTTTCAACTCGTGAGACAGTTAGTGGCTGAAGTACTCCGTATTGGCGTATAGACTCCGCCAAATCCTTCAGTGGTCCTTCTTCAAATTCTCGACGAGGTTGATACGGGTTTGGAAATATTTTATCTGTGTCGATAAAGAAAATAGAATTTGAATACAAGTTTGACATGGCTATATGATAACACAAAAAGTTTTTTGAATAAAAAAAGCGCAAAAAATTAACCCCCGAATGATTCGGGGGTTACTGCCACATGGCATGGCAGGCTTTTTTTGAGCCACTCAACACTTTATTGTTGAGGCTCGATTCTTGAAAATACAGGCTTCGACCCCCGGGTCTACATTACCAAATTGGTTTTATGTAGCCCGGGGCCAGCCGGCGGATCAGGAGGCGATTACCAGGTTCAGCTGCGTATACGGCCGGTTGTCATCCTCGGACGTTGAAACTTTTGCAGGACCGGTATCCAGGCTGCGTGATTTCCCAAAATAAAAATAATTGTTGGCGCTGTTGTGGCCGGAAAATTGAACAGTTGAGAACCGCGATCGTTGTTTTTTCATTGTTCGTTTTTTTGTTTGTATATTACGCAAGTACATATTCCTTGCGTAGTAAGAGCTTCGTAAAATAGTATACACCTTTGACAAAATTTGTCAAGTATTTTATTAATACACTGTTTACTTAACTCAAAAACCATGTAAAATAAGGGAATTGCCAGAGTGGGATAAAAGTAAACTGCTTTACTTTTATCCAGAGCGAAGCGATGTGGGCCGCCACTAGGGCAAATATTACGAAGTACACAAAATACTCAGTATATTTTGTGAATTTGCCCGAGTGGCGGAATGGTAGACGCGCTCGACTCAAAATCGAGTCTCGTAAGGGGTGGGAGTTCAAGTCTCCCCTCGGGCACCATGAATATACCAATTGCACTTTTTGGGATAATACCAATAATAATTTTTATAGTTTCATTAAATCTGCCAAAGGGTAAGTTTTATGGTTTGCTTTCAATGATTCTTTTTGTGTTAAGCATTCCGCTTTTTGTAATAATACTTTATTTAGCATTTATTTTAAAAAATTAAATGAAGCAAAAAATCATTATAGTATGCGGGCCAACAGCTACAGGCAAAAGTGACTATGCTGTAGAGCTAGCCAAAAAAATAGATGGGGAGGTTATTTCCGCTGATTCACGACAAATTTATAAGGGGCTAGATATCGGTAGTGGCAAAATTACAAAAAAAGAAATGCGAGGCGTTCCCCATCACCTCCTAGGTGTTGCTAGTCCAAAGCGCACCTTTTCTGTCGCGCAGTACAAAAAACTTGCTGACAAAACGATAAAGGATATTCTATCTCGTGGCAAAACACCTATTCTTTGCGGAGGAACAGGATTTTATATTGATGCTGTAATTTATGATCAAAGTTTTCCAGAAGTAAAAGCAGATGCAAAGTTACGCAAACTTTTATCAAAGCTCTCTCTGGAAGAGCTAGTAAAAAAGCTCAAAAACCTAGACCCAAAAAGACTCAAAACTATAGACACCAAAAACAAAGTCAGACTCATAAGAGCCATAGAGATAGCTAGCACACTCGGCTTTGTGCCGAAGAAATCAAAAAGAAAACCTCTATATAGTGCACAGTGGATATACCTAGACTTCCCTGACGAGGTACTGAAACAAAGGATCCACGCTCGCCTATTCGCGCGAATAAGGGGTATAACAACTGAGGTTACGAGACTACACAAAGAAGGGGTCAGCTGGAAGAAACTCGAAGCACTAGGGTTAGAGTACAGATACGGGGCTTTGTTTTTGCAAAAGAAATTAACAAAACAAGAAATGCTAGAGGGTCTAGAAAAAGCTATTTGGCAATACGCCAAACGCCAAAGAACTTGGTTCAAAAAATATGCGAAATAGCTCAAATCGATCTTTTTTGTTATAGTATGGACTGTTGGGCGATTAGTTTAGTGGTAGAACGAAGGTCTCCAAAACCTTTGGTGTGGGTCCGATTCCTACATCGCCCGCCAACTTCAATAAGAAAAACCCTCATCGTGAGGGTTTTTCTTATTTCTTTGATTCTTTGAAAGTTACTACTTTGCGAAGCTTGCGAGAATACTTTTTGAATTCAAGCTTAATACCCGCTAATTTCTTACGGTTTTTGGTAGACCAATAAGTCTCACCTGTCTCTTTGTTTACTAGTTTTACTAGGTTATCTTGTGCCATATGTTGGGAAACTATAGCATTAAAGCCTATTTTGAGCAAATTATATATACTTGACTTTAAATATATAAAGTGCTATAATATAGAAAAGGTTAGGAAAAATACAGCGCTTGGTTCCGTACTCCGAGAATTGTATTTTTCTTAACCTAAAACCAAGTTCATTTTATGGAAATCAGATCAGCCTCCATGCTAGTAACAAAAAACGGTTACTGCGTAAAAGTAGTTCTTCCTGATGGAAGTGATGTTTGTTTTTTTACTGACGGAGAGATGAACCACAGAACATGGCAACTTACTCAAAAAAAACCAGGCATACTTCTTGATCGCAGAGAATTCTGGCGCATGCGCCGAGAATGGAAATTGCAGGAAGTTTCATTAACTGCAACTCAACTGGCAAAAGCTGTTGTGGTTGCAGAAAAAGTTATAGCTGATCCCTATCATGGTTTCAGTTACAGCTGGAGAAGGAAGTATAATATTCCTACTACCGAAGAATTCAAAAGAAGAAACAGTACCGGTCAAAACTACGGAGTAGCAATTATTAACTCCAAAGTTCAAAGACCTACCCTGGGGGACAATCCTGCGCTTCAAGCATTGAGGCAAAAATTTTCCTAATGGCAACAACACTCCATAAAGATTTTTATTTAAATAAAAATCTTTATGGAGTTTTTTCTTGCTCAAAATATATTTTTTATGGTACAACAAAGGCATGAAGGAGCAATTTAACCGCAACAAAATAAAACTAGAAAAAAGTGCTGACAAAGCTACTCGTTGGATAGGCTCTACTACCTCACTTATTGTGCACAGTATTTTGTTTTTAGGAGCTTTTACGCTTCCCTTTTTTGGAATTTCTTTGGAGAGAGTTTTGTTGGTGCTAACAACAGCAGTCTCTCTAGAGGCTATATACTTGGCAATATTTATCCAAATGTCGGTTAACAAAAACACCAAAGACATTGAGATCATCCAAGAAGACGTCGAAGACATTCAAGAAGATGTGGATGAGATCCAAAAGGACGTGGACGAAATCCAAGAAGATGTGGATGAGATCCAGGAAGATATCGAAGAGATCGAAGAAGATAGTACTGAGGATCAAAAGATAGAACAAAAAGAAGCTCAAGCTATCACCGCTATCCAAACTATCCTTACTCAATTGCAAAAAGAAATAGAGCAGTTAAAAAAATAGAGCTCTCAGTATAATATCTGAGAGCCCCTATGTTCAACTAAATTCTATCAATCCATCCGAGCAGGCCTCCGAATAAAAGGTAGCCTGCTAACAAAATCATAATCAGTGTGC
The DNA here is from genome assembly GCA_035438645.1 of Minisyncoccota bacterium. Lineage (GTDB taxonomy): Bacteria > Patescibacteriota > Minisyncoccia > Phycocordibacterales > UBA9973 > UBA4124. The sequence continues at coordinate 16,112 of DAORIU010000002.1, read as the reverse complement.
CCCAGAAAATGAAATTCCTTATTTTCCCATCAGGGCGATAAAGTAATTTTTTCATGAGTATTTGATTTGTTTCAGAATGAGTATAGCACCTTTTGAGCGAAAAGTCAAGTAGTTGTTTTTATCAAGTTTTACTAGTAATGTAAAACAAAAAACTATGATAGCGCATTTTGACAAAAACTACTCTTTTTACTTCGAATATGGTGAAATAAATGATCTATTAACTGGGACATTTATACAAGGGAGGCTTTCTCACATAGACGAGCCGGTAGAAATAATGCTTAAGAATTTTGATGAAATTGACCGTCTAAAAAAAAGGAGGGTTGGGACAACTATATTTTCCAATGAAGCTGATCTGGTGGTTATTCATTGGGAGAAAGAAAAACATAAAATCTTTTTTCTCGACACCTGGTTTAAAGAAGTTATAAAGACTGCACTGTCTGGTAAAACAGTTACCCTAAGTTGGGGTGCTGAAAAAATCGATATTATGGCAGGCTATATAGGCGTTGAAGCAAAGCGGTTCAAAGCCATCTTTAGCTCATAACAAACAACTTTAATCCTGATTTTACAATCAGGATTTTTTATTCTTAAATTCTAAATTCTATTACATCTCCGTCTTTTACTATGTACTCCTTCCCTTCTATACGAACCAAGCCTTTAGCACGAGCTTCGGCGTAGCTTCCAGCATCTAGTAAATCCTTCCAAAAAACGACTTCAGCACGGATGAATTTGTCTTTGAAATCAGTGTGTATAGCAGTTCCGGCGATAGGTGCTGTACTTCCCGCTTTTATAGTCCAAGCGCGAGTTTCTTTTTCTCCGGTTGTAAAGTAAGTCTCAAGGTTTAGGAGTTTATAACAAGCTCTGATCATATCATCAAATCCTGTCTCAAAAACTGGGTCTATCTCTACATATGGACCAGGGAGTTCACCAACGACTTCTTTGACTTTGTTTTCAGTTGCAGAAGAAGTGTTTAGCGCATAAAGCATAGGCTTCATAGTCAGGAGGTTGAGCTGTGCTACTAGTGGCTTTTCAGGATCTTCGAGCGTGACGCTAGAGGCCATAACTTCGTTCTCTAGGGCAGTCTTTATCTTCTCTAGTGCTTCGTGCAAGACTATCGCCTCTTTTACACCACGCTTAGCGTCTTTTGCATTGGTTTCAAGGCGCTTGTTAACAGTCTCTAAATCAGCAAGTATAAGCTCCATGTTGATGACACTGATGTCAAAAAGCGGATCTACTTTGTTGGCCACATGTATCACGTCCTTGTCTTCAAATACGCGCACCATATGAAGTATGGCATCAGTCTCACGAATATTTGCCAGAAACTTGTTGCCCAAACCTTCACCCTTGCTAGCTCCTGCTACAAGACCTGCAATATCTACAAACTCTATAACCGCCGGAATAGTGCTTTGAGTTTTTGAAAATTCGGCAAGTTTATAAAGCCTCTCGTCTGGTACAGGAACGATACCAACAGAAGGGTCAATAGTACAAAAAGGGTAGTTCTCAGCTGGAACCCCTTTTTTGGTTAGTGCGTTAAAAAGTGTAGATTTGCCGACATTTGGCAGGCCGACGATACCGATAGATAGACTCATATATTATTTCCCCATCATTAACTTTTGGAGTTCACCTTGGTGCTTGCGCATAACTTCCATAGAAGCGGCCATTTCACTTTTGCCGGCTTTTTTCTCAGCCTCTATTTCCTTTGCCATTTTTTCAAAAAATTCTGGGTTGGCATTTACAGCCTCCATGATCATTTGTCTTTGGGCTTCTGGTAGGCTCTTTAATTGTCGCTCCAACAGCTTGTTGGTTAGCATCTTTTTTAGTCCAAACATGGAGACATCTTAGCACACCTACAAAAACAGAGGAAGTGGCGATTTTCGAATGTCTGGTTGAGCATAGCGACCCGAGGACTGAGAAAATCGCCACTTCCTCTGTTTTAAATAGTGTATAAAAATATAAAAAGTGTTTATTTTTGAGGTCTGGCCAAGCCTTTGCTGGGAGATCCGAGGACCGAAGAAATAAGCACTTTTTATATTTTGTACTACCAATATATAATGACTAAATGAATCTCCAAGATATCAATCTTTACTGGCAGGAAAACTGCAAATGTGAGCTTCGCCACAGCGCCTCTAGAGCAGTTTTTGGTGACGGAAATCCAAAGTCAGAAATAGTTTTCATCGGTGAAGCTCCTGGCAAAAAAGAAGATGAGATAGGTGTGCCATTTATTGGCTCTGCCGGCAAGTTTCTTGGGGAGATGCTCGAGAGTATCGGGATGAAGCGCCAAGATATCTATATAACAAACATCGTCAAATACCGCCCACCAAACAATCGTGACCCTCTTCCTGAAGAAAAGGAAGCTTGCAAAGATTGGCTTCATGAGGAACTAAACGCTATAGCCCCAAAGCTGATAGTTTTTCTTGGTCGACACTCTATGAATCACTTTTTCCCAGAATTAAAAATATCTGAAGCACACGGCAAAATAATAATGAAAAATATCCCTGGTATAAACACAAAATACTTTTTGCCTCTCTATCACCCCGCCGCCGCCTTATATAATGGCAGTATGAGAGAAATATTAATTAAGGACTTTAAAAAAATACCGAAAATGTTAGAAAAATAATTTAAAAAATAAAAAGGCCTAATTTATTTTAAGCCTTTTTAAAAACATTTGTTATTTTAATGGGATACCATCCAAATAGTTGCTTTCTCCACGAAAAACCCAAGCAACAATACACAATGCACTTATAAAAATAACAAATAAAAAGGTGACTACATAAACAAACCATCCCCACCAAACCCAGCGAAAAGTAAGAGCTTGTGCTAACTCACCGATTCCAAAAACAACGAGAGCCACAAGAATAATTAATACAATTTGTTTTATTTTTTTCTTGTTCATGGGCTATTTTTTTGTCAGTGTACTACCCAGCGCAAAAAAGTCAATCTTAAAACTTTTTAAACTCCAAAGCAATAAACATCGGAAATTCCTTGCGAGCTAAGTCTTCAGCTTTTGCTCTAGGCCCATCTTGGCTTTTTTTGTGAGAGATCCACTCTTCTAGTCCTGCAAGTACAAAACCATGCTTTTTGAAAATCTTCATATACCACTGAAGCGGACGATGAAATGTTATAGATGATGTTTTTCCATTACCTTTATGAGGATTGAGTTTTATCTCTATCTTTATTTCTGAGAGATACCTCTCTACCTTTCTATATTGTAAAAGCTTTTTTGTATCAAAACCCCAATCACTGTGCTGAGGAATACGAAAAGATGGATGAAGCATAACCAAGAAAAACTGCCCACCGACTTTCAAAACTCTTTTTATTTCAGAAACAACTTCGTCTATATTTTTTATATTTTCAAATGCCAAAACAGTGAATGCTTTATCAAATGTTTCTTTTTTGATTTTTGTATCGTGAGCCGGAGAAACCAAAAATTTTATATCTTTTGATTTGTTTTGTGCTTTTGAAACAAGCTCTTTTGATAAATCTACCCCTGTCACTACTGCTCCGCCACTAGAAACCAATCGAGAGAAAAAACCTTCACCACAAGCAAGATCAAGAATGTTTTCACCTTTTTTTACCTCAAGTATTCGCAAAAGATTTGGCGCAATGACTTTAGCTTGGTAAGTATCCTCACCTTGCAAGTAATCTTCGTACCAAACTGATATATTGCCCCAATCTGTTTTTAACATTCTCCTTTTCTATATTTCTTACCTTGCCTGAAGACCTCTAAAACATAAGAGAAGGGCACGATACTAGTAAAATACTTAAAGTCTACAAAACTTCTCATAATCCAAGGAATAAATCCTGATATAGTCATATTTTTATAACTTAAAACAGCCCAGTTGTGACCTATAGGAACAATATATCCTGTTGGTTTTAGTTTAAAAGGTTCAGGTTTTTTGTTTTTTAGCCTTAAGGCGATAGCCTTTGCAACATATTCACCATGAGCTATTGCTCCTTGGGCTAGACCTGATCCTGGAGCACCAGCACCATCGCCAACAACAAAAACATTTTTATCATCTGGCAGAGAAAGATCTTCTTTGACCGAAACCCTCTTTTTGGCATCAAGAGGTAGTGGAGAAAATGAGTCGTTGATTTTTGTTCCGGCTGTCCAAATAACAGTACCAGACTTTATGGTCATACCACTAGCGGTAACACTATCGAGGTCTTGCGCCTGCAGAGTTCTATTTGTATAAATATTTACTTTGAGTTTTCTAAGCCTAGCTTCAGCCTTTTTTGACACACTCTCTGGTAGCATTGCCAAAACTCTTGCATTTGACTCTATCAAATCGATAGTCACAAAACTTGGACTAACGTGATATCTTTTTGTCATTTTGCGCAAATATGTAGTTATGTCTCCTGCTAGCTCTACTCCAGAGGGGCCACCGCCAACGACAGTAACATGAAATCTTTCGACTAGCTCCTCTTTGGAGATATCTTGTGAAGCACGCAACAAGTCCAAAAAGTGCTGTTTGAGTCTCAGCGCTTCAAATGAAGACTTGAAGGCAAAAGCAAACTCTTCTATTCCTTGAATATCAAAATAATTTGTCTGACTTCCCATGGCCAAGACTAAATAATCGTAAGAAAATGTCCGCCCATCCAAAAGAGTAACTATTTTTGAATTCTTATCATAAGACTCATAGAAGCCCTCGAGAACCGTTATATTATCAGAGGCTTTAAAAATCTTGTTATAAGGCACACAGACTTCTATAGCCAAAGCACCGGTAACAAGCTTATAAAGCGCCGGATAGTACTCAAAAAGAGGGTTTTTGGTGATAAGTGTGACCTCAATATTTCGAAGCTTGGAGAGCTTTTTAGCTACTGCAATCCCCCCAAAACCTCCACCAATAATAACCACTTTTTTGGGAGAATTTTCATCCATAATAATAAGATTATACCAGATATGCCCAAAATCGTCATTTTAGGCTATAATACTGTAATATTTGTGGCATTTTGTCGTCACTAAGATTAAATGGTTCTATGAATTCAGAAAACCAAAAACAAGCCTTATTTCACAAGCTTTTTGAAGAATACCAAGATGCGATATTTCGCTTTGTATTTTTTCGAGTGGGAAATAGACAAACAGCCCTAGATATCACCCAGGATACTTTTGTAAGACTTTGGGGGTACTTGGCTAAAGGTGGTGAAATAGAGCACGAGCAGGCTTTTGTTTATCGAATAGCCAAAAACGCGGTTATTGATTACTACAAAAAAAGCAAAAGTTCCTCTTTGGAAGATCTTTTGGATGTTGGCTTTGAACCAGAAACAAATAGTCACTCAGAAGAAATTTTGAGAAATGATGATATAAAAATGGTCCAAGGCCTTCTCGAAGAGCTTGATGAAGAAAGTCGCCAGATAATCTTCTTGCGCTACAGCGAAGAAAAACCGATAGAAGAGATCGCGAAACTCTTTGGTAAGACACCTAACGCCATGACAGTTAGAATTCACAGAATCGTTCAAAAACTCAAAGTGCTTTTTAGCGAAACACATTATGATTGATAAAAAATTAGAACAACTAAAAATGCTAAAGAGTATCTCTCTAACTGAAAAAGAGAGGTCTGTTTTGCGTGCTTCAGTTGCAAGAGGTATACAGACCTTGGAATCTAAACCTCGTGTTTCAATATTTTATACAGGACTACAACACGGTCTGCGCATAGGACTATCTACATTTATCTTTATTATTTTTGTTGGTGGCAGTGTTTCTGTAGTGGCTGACAACTCTCTTCCGGGAGATGCTCTTTATTCTTTTAAAATCAACGTCAATGAAGAAGTTAAGGGAGCTTTTATAAAAAACCCAAGCGACAAAATATCTTGGCAAAAATCTAGAATAGACAACAGACTAGGAGAGATCAAGACCTTGGCAGCAACAAAGACTCTGACAAAAGCAAAGCAAGAAACAGCTCAAAGAGCCCTAAACACTCACATCGAAAGTCTTTCTGAAGAACTTTCAAAAACTGACACAACAGAAGCCCTACAAATAACAGCGGCTCTTGAAGAAAGTCTAAAAAATCAAAAAGAAGAGTTAAAGAAATACGCCACCGAAGGAGATGAGAAAAACGAAGACGCCTTCAAAGCTGTTGATGAAACTCTAGCAAAGGTTTCTAGCCAAGAAAATAAAATTGTTTCAAAAGAGTTAGAAAAAATTTCAAAAGAACTAGAAGAGGTGACAAATATTGTTGATGAAGACCTTGAAAATACTACTCCTCCTTCTCCAGAGCAACCTTCCTCTCCAGAACAATAAACAAAATAATCACTATGACTAAAGCTACACTGAAAAATATAATTTTGGTGTAGTTTTTGTTTGAGTTGGTCTCATCATCTTCGAGTTTTTTTGATTCAAAATCAAAAGACTCTTGGCTTGATACAGCATTTGCTCCTAAGACAGTTGGATTGTTATCGAGATAGGGACTTCTGATGCTTTGATTGTTTGATATATTTTTTTCTTTTTCAGAAGAAGCAACCTCTACCCATTGTGGAGTCATAAGTCTTGCTTGCCCGGAATATGAGCTCATCCCAAGTGAATAAAAAGGAATGATAACACTAGACTTAGCGGCAACCAGTGAAAGATTTGGTATCGAAAGAGTACTGTCGTCACTTAGTTTTATAAGCCAGTTTGATAAATCAAAATCTTCATCTGTATTGTTCCTAAACTCAAAACCTTTTTCTGGTATTACTTTTAGAGAAACACTAGAGGCCTCTACGGATCTTTTTTCTTTAGCAAAGAGTATTGGCTTTTTTTCGTAAGGGTTACCGTAATAACCAAAGGATACTATATAAGTACCAGGATACTTATAACTATGACTTACTATTTGAGGAGTTGAACTTTTGTAAATAGTTCCGTCCCCCATATTCCATACAAAGACACCATTATAAGCGAGCCCGTACTCAAGATAGGTCTTTGCCTCATACTCATAGAGCACATCAGCATAAATAGTTTTTGGTACTGTTAAAATAATCTTTGGTTCAAATTTCTCTGGAACCCAAGATGTACCACTTGGAGGAGCTACGGGTTCTTCGCCTGTAGTAGTCGGGTTAAGATCTGCCTTTGGTGTAGCAGTTGCGGTGACCCATTTTGTACCATCCCACTGCATAGTCTTTTTTGTATCACTCTCTCCTGCTGGCCAGCCTCCTGAAAAGTTTAGATTTTGAACTACACTGTTGCCAGAGTCTTTGAGCACCAAATATTCCCCACTATTTGATAACCCACTACCTCCAAAAGACCCCGCTTCGTCATTTACCCCAGGAACAGGATCTGGTGAACTAGATGTTGTTCTTTCAAGCAATAGGTAACCTTTTTTTGGGATAGTCTTTGTAAAAGTAAAAACTAAAGTACCTCCTCCGGCCTCATAAAGCTTCCATCCCGACATGTTTATATCATCGTCACCTGTATTATAAAACTCTACCCATTCAGCAAATTGATTATCACTACTTCCCATCCAGTTTATCTCCGTGACCAAAACATCCGCATAGCAAGTGCTTGTTTTTATAAGAACTATAACGATGAATATCGCCAAGTTACGAATCATAAAAATAAATTTATTCTAATATCTTTTGGAGTTCTTGGTGTGAGATTTCTCCTGATTTGTCATTATCTTTTACTTCTGATTTTGGAGGAGTATCTTTTTGTTCTATCTTTTTTTCTTCTGTAGTAAAGTTTGCCTTCATCAAAGCTTCTTTTAAAAGATTACGACTAGCTTCCTTTGGGCCTCTCTCGGCAACTTTAACCGGTGGGATAGTTTCGGAAAGAGTTTTTTCTTCTGAAAAAGACTTAGTTGCCGGAGGTGTATAGGCTTTTGGTTTTTGAGAGTTTACATCTAATGCATCAAGAAGTGAGGAAAGTTCTGCGCTTGGTTTGATAGTAGAATCCTGGCTGGCCATGTCTTTCTGAGGTATGTTTTCAAACACTTTTTTAAATGGTGTATGAACCTTTGGTGTATAAGGTTTATTTTCGGAAGTAGCTCTTGGTGAAGCGCTGTTTGTATTTTGATTTTGATATGCTGGCTTTGGTCTAGGGCTTGGGTTGAAAGATTCTTTGTTATTATTTGGTACATATGGCTTTTTTTCATATGCCGGTTTTTCAAAAGTACTAGAAGTTTCTGTCCCAGCGGCAAACCATTCTTTTATATTTTGTTCTACTTTTTCTCTTGAGAGAGCAAAATGTTCTCGAGACCACTCTATAACATCATTGCGATAGTTTATGGCGGGTCTAGGTATCGGAGGTAATGTTTTAGCAGAAAAAGGCTGAGAGCCAATATCATTTATCATCAAAGACAGATATATCTGCGCCATACCTAAATTTATCAAATCAGTCGCCGTAAACTGTGGTGCGTAAACTTTTTCCAAAATTTCAGCATCCAGTGGCCCAACCCTAAAAGAAATACTTGTTCCAACGTTACCAAAAACAGCGTCTCTCACTGGTTCTTCCATTTGTGCTATGTATTGGTGAGCAATGATAAGGGCTAGTTTGTATTTACGAGCCTCAGACAAAATATCAGCAAAAGTTTCATTGGCAAAAGACTGAAATTCATCAACATAAAAATAAAACGACGGGAGCTCTGCCATGCGAGAATGAGAAACATTAGCACGACTCATCGCTGCCAAATAAATCTTGGTAATTATCATTGAACCCAAAAGACTTGTGTTTTGCTCTCCTATACGACCCTTTGAAAGATTTATGATCAGTATCTTTTTTTCGTCCATTATTTGACGAACATCGAAACTTGATTTTGGTTGACCTATAATATTTCTAATCAACGGATTTGCTGTCAATTGACCGATTTTGTTTTGGATTGCAGGTACTGCTTCAGCAGCCATACGCTCTGTATATTTTGCAAATTCCTCTGTCCAAAAAGCTTTTACTGCTGCATCACTAATGTTGTCTACCACTTTCTTACGAAAATCTTTATCCGAGAGCATTCTGTTAACCCCGAGAAGCGTGGACCCAGGATACTCAAGAAGGGCCAAAAGAGTGTTGGACAATATATACTCCATACGAGCACTCCATGCATCTACCCAAATCTTCTTGAAGGTACTCATAAGACCTGAGACTACTAGGTGTCTTTTGTCTGGGCCGACATCTTCCAAAACATTAAAAGACAAAGGATACTCTGTATCGAAAGGCGCAAAATATATAACATCTTTTATACGGTGCTCTGGAATATAGTCGAGCATTTTTTCGGCAAAGCTTCCGTGCGGATCAAGCACTGCTACACCTTCACCGTTTTGGATGTCTTGAATAGCCATATTTTCAAGGAGTGTACTCTTACCCACACCTGATTTTCCAACCACATACATATGACGTGTTCTATCACGACTTTTGATACCAAAGCGAGTTTGTTGGTTACGAAAATTTGTTTCGCCGAAATATGTTATTCGCTCACCATCATTTTGCATTATTTATATTATACCAGAATTTTTGCGTACAAGAGCTAGAGATTTGTACGACTGTATTCATACAAGACTATTGATGTAGCGGTAGCTGCATTTAAAGACTCACAACGCGGATCCATGGGAATAGAAAGAGGTATATCACATAGCTCTAATGTTTTTTCTCTTATCCCTACTGATTCATTGCCGACGATAATCAGGGTCGGACTATCAAACTTGGCATCTGAGAGCTTGGTAGAGCCATTCATAACAAGACCATAAGACCAGTAACCTTTTTCTTTGAGGTCTCTTATAGTTTGGTTTACGTTTCCAATAAGAACAACAGGAATTCTAAAGACCATACCCACAGAAGTTTTGATAACAACTGCTGTTATAGGAGACTGATTGTGCTTTGGCATGAGTATCGCACTGGCACCAAAGGCAACAGCAGAGCGAATGATTGCTCCAACATTGTGTGGATCATGGAGTTCATCGAGAAGCACCATGCAAGGGTTTTGCTTTTGGGAAGCTTCTTTTAGAGCATCATCCATACTAGAGTAAAGTTTTTCTGAGTTGATAACTGCTATAACTCCTTGGTGCACAGCATCAGACCCAACATCTTTTTTGACGTCAGATTTCATACTGTTTATAGAAATGCCTTGTTTTTTTAAAAGAGAGGCTAGCTCACTATCATCTTCCATTTCTTTTGATAAGAAAACCTTTTGGACAACTTCTGGACGAGCCAAAAGAGCCTCTATGAGAGCGTGTTTTCCGTAAAGATACATTTTTTCTACTGCCATATTTATCTATTTATATCTGTAATATCTTGGATAATACCAGAGAATTTTTTTGGCGCTAGTATTTCATCACGCAAAACATTTCCATAGATATGAAAGTTTCTATAGCCTTGTTCCTTGGTACCGAGAGCTACATCCAGCCATTCATAGGTATTTCCAGAGTTCTTTATAGAATTAAGAAAATCTATAATTTTGTTTTTGTCTGAGTCCTTTATAAAAGCTTCTAATGCTTCTTTGGTTAATCTTTCACCTTCTGAAATATTCAAAGTCCTAGATACTGATCCTTCAAATACAAAAGTTTCATCTGGAAAATACACTGAAATCTTACCTATATGAGCAAGGTCCTGTATCTCTTTGAGCTTGTTTTCTTCGTGATAGAGGGTTTGATTTTCTTTTGTCAGAGTTTCTATAGAGCTTTGTTTGCGTCTCAAAAGCCAAACCACAAAACCAACTACTACAGAAAGAAGCACGGATATGAGAGCAATAACAGTCCTCACAAAGCCGATTTGTTGGTGCCAAACACTTGTCGCAGTATCTATACCCAAAAGGGCTACCATTTCTCCGTTGCTATCTTTGATCGGTGCGTAACCAGAAACCCATTCTCCCCAACTATCTTTATACGGGCCATCTGTATAAGCCTCACCCTTTAGATAATTTTCTATATCTTGCTCTCTAGTATCTGGGAATAAAGCTCCTGGCGCTGAATAGTCACTAGAGGTCACAGGCTCTGAGTCCACATAGAAAAACTGCTTTTTGATTTCTGGTTTGTACCCGAGAACATAAACAAAGCGATTTTCTGGATTATAAGCTCGAAACATCATCAGTCTCTCTTTCATTTCTGCATAAAGAGGATTGCCGATATCAGAAGGAGATGCAGATAAAGTCGAAATAGTAGCAGTTGGAACTAAAAGCGCTGCTTGCTTGGCATCTACCAAAAGCTGCGCTCTTTGTGAGCGATCTATTTTTTTGGTTATCACAACCGAAGTCAAAAAACCTACTATCAAAATAATGGCGACTAAAACAAAAATTACCCAAACTTTTTTAGATGTGTTCATACTTACAATTTTACAACACAAAAGAGTTTGAGTAAATAAAAAAATCCCACGGGAATGGGATTTTAAGATTAGTACGTTGTTCTGCACACGCCTCACAATCTCGCATCATATCTTCTAGAAAGATACAACGTCGTGAACAAGTGTTCTACTAAAATTTTTAGAAATCTTCTGGTATTGTCGTTTGAAGAATGTAAATCAATTTTATCATTCAGTTTATAACTGATTTTTGAGATAAAACTTACTGTTTGCTAACACAAGCAATTCCCGGAGGAACTACAGTTGCGATTTTACATTTTACAAAACACTTCATGTTTTATATGATCGTATAAAACACTGAAGAAAGTACCTGACTTCAGATAACGCCGCTTATCAAGAGGTGGCGTAGTGGTCCCAGACCTATCATACACTATGTGTATAGACTCTGTACTCTGAGGAGTCAATTTAGAAAGATACTTAACCATAATGTTGAGTTAAAATATTTACTTATCTTAATACTTATTCAAACTCCGGTTTGACTAAATACTTTGTTGTCTGACAACTAAGCGAAGACTAGGAATTTCTTCCCCCTTCTAGCTCAAAATCTGTAAAAATTAATAACTCCTCTTTTTTAAACATATAAAAAACTATTTTTCTTATCATAGCTCAGATATAATCTTTTGTCAAGTACTTACAAAAAACCTTTATTTAAAAGCCCTTTGGCGTCTTTGTTTATGGAAAGATATGGCAAATCTGTGGGCTTCACTGTTGGCTAGCAATATATCGTATTTACGAGCCTCTACAAGCTCTTTGGGGCCTGTTATAGCCTTTGGGCGGTGTCTTTCATCCTTTGTTACGGCAATGATAGGGATCTTGAGTTTTAAGCTTGTGAGCACTTCTTGTGCCACATTTGTTTGGATGATGTTGCCATCTACCACGATAGCACTCGGCATAGCCCACTCAGAATGAGCAAAACGCCTAGTGAGTATTTCTTTCAAAGCTCCAGCATCGTTAGCCTTGTCAAAGCCTTTGATGACAAACTTTCGATATTCATTTTTGTCGGCAACTGCATTTGTAACAACAGTCATCACACCAACCATCTGCTTTCCAGAGATATGTGCGACATCGTATGCTTCTATTCGAAAATCATTACCAGAGTGACCACTAGAGAGATCGCGCTTGATAAGAGAGATATCTTGGATATGTTCAAGGGCAAAGACTTTTTGTTTGATTTCATTTGCAAGCTCAAACTGCTCTTTTTTGGCACAAAAAAGCATTTCTTTTTTCAAATCTTTCAAAAGCTTTTGGTACTTGCCTTCAAAAATCATTTTGAGTCTAGAGATTGTTTTTTTGTATGACAGTTGCGCTTCCTTGCTAGAAGTATCAGGCGAGAGCCCTATTTGTCGATAAAAAACAGCGTTGTCTTTTTTCTCTGAAGCTATGTCTCTAAAAGGAAAGATCCTACGCAAAATCCTCAAGGCTTCTTTGATAGAAGAACCTTTGGGATATGGACCAAAGATGCTTTCATAAGGGATCGGTTTTGGATTGCGCAAAACTTTGACTGTTTTGTTTTTTGTATCTATATCTTTTTGACGAACCAAAATAACTTTTGGAAATAATTCACGAGTGATAACTACACAGTTGAAGCTTTTGTCATCTTTTTCTTTGGTGTTGTAGTAGGGTTTGTTTTTTTTGATTAGATTGGCTTCAAGTATCAAAGCCTCTAGAGCATTCATTGTTTCTTGATACTTAACAGTACTAGAGCGAAAAACCATGTCCACAATATGTGGACCGCGAGTCTTGATAACATCAGGAGCAAAATAACTGCGCACACGGTCGCGAAGGCTTGTGGCCTTGCCGATATACAAAATCTTGCCGTCACTATCACACCAAAAATACACACCGGGTGTATCTGGAAAATTTAGTTTGTCGAAATCTTGACGAATCATAATACTTATGTTACCATTGCATTTGATAAAAATCAAATTTGTTCACCTAAAAATATAATAAATATGGCACGAGAGTTTTTAATTGGTCAATTTTCAGACAAAAAAGGTAACATCCTATATACCCTTTTTGAAAAAACCGAAACAACAACAAAAGAACATCTTACCAGAACTTTTGGAGGAGATGGGACTCTTGCACAAATTGCAAAAGAGTTACTAAGGGTTAAAAAATCAGAGGCTAAAAAATCGCACTTCGCTGAAACTGCTTTTACACTAAGTAGCATCCCAAAAACAATTTTTGTTGTTCAAACAGACAGCTCGCTTGGTCCATTAGTAAAACCTGTGGGTGATGAAGTTATGGAAAAATTTTATACAGAATATCGCAGGATAGGAAAATACTAATAAGTGCTTTACTATTTTAAAGTACGATAAAGGCGTTAGTAAAAACATAACGCCTTTTTTATTTATAAAATACCAAAAGACTTTAGTTTTATATTTAAATCTTTGTATACTATTTTTATGCTATCGCACAGAAATAGTATAGTTAGTTTTTAATCTTTCTGTATTGAAGAAATATTTTGTTTTGGGGCAATTTTGAATGTTTTTATATTTTCCCCTAATCCAATAGTTTTTACGTACCTTACAAAATCTTTTGGAAGTGGTGACGGGCCAAGCCAGACGCTTTTTTGTACCATTTCATAACCAAACTCTATAAGTTGCCTACGAAACCATTCTCGCTCACCTTTTCGATCTTCTGGTATATCAAAAAGTACAAGTAAGTTTTTGGGTGACTTTTTTGAAAATGGAGAATCAAAAAGCCGTAGCCTTTCCTTTCGCTTTTCTATATAAGCAATAGCTCGGGCAGAAACCATAAGAGCGTCTACGCCCACACGGATTAACTTTTCTTTTTTCAGTTTTTGAACTGCGTTAGCGATTGTTTGTCTTTTGTATTTAGAAAGATCTTGATTACTTAAAAGAAGAAAGATGAAGTTGCGCTGAGGATATTTGTTTGCTTTTAATTCTTTCAATATTATTTCATATATACTATTTCTACGCGATAGCATAAAAGTAGTATATCTAATAAATTTTGATCAATATAACTCTACTAGGTAAGTTAAATTCAAAACGTTATACTTGACAAATCACGCTTTATATGATACAATATAGTAGAAAGTATTTATTTTTAATTGTATAATTATAAAAAAACATCAAGCATGAAAACCCGTAGCTTTGTAGGAGTACTTCTCCTTATTGTGGGTTCTGTCATCTTTGTGAGTGTCAAAGCAGTCGAGGAGGGTAAAAGATATCCCCTGACTGCAAAAAAAGAAAAAGTGAGTGCTGTAAAAGAAGCGGGGCCTGACTTTGCAGTAAACCATATTAAATAAAACAAAACTGGTCGTTCTCAAATCAATGAGAACGACTCTTTATTTGTGGTAATATCTAGTTATGAAATTCAAAGAAGTTATCAAGGTTAGTCGCCCTAGATTTTGGCTTTATGAAGCAGCAACTTTTGGGCTCGTAGGGACTGTCGGGGCACTGCAAGGACTATCATTTTTTTCTGACTGGCGATATTGGGTCTTTGCACTTTACTTTTTGATCCCAGCAAATATTTTGATTTATGGCATCAACGACATATTTGACTATGAGACAGACAAACTAAATCCCAAAAAAGGTGATGGTGCTTACGAAGCTCTTGTCCCACCAGAGAGACAAAGGTCTCTTTGGAAATGGATCTTGCTTACCAACATCCCCTTTTTCTTTTTTGTTCCCCATTCTATAGAGCTCATACTTTCTTTTTTGGCTTTTGTATTTTTTGCTTCTTTTTATTCTGCAAAACCAATTCGCGCAAAAGCAAAACCATTTATTGATTCACTTTTTTCTGCTGGGCACTATGTAGCAACAGGAGTTTTTGGTTACTACTTAGCTGGAGGGATTGCGTTCCCTACTGTTGGAGTAATAGCGGGAATGCTCTGGGCAGTAGCAATGCATGCTTATAGTGCAGTACCAGATATCAAGGCAGACTTGGGAGCAGGACTACACACTATCGCTATCATGATTGGTGAGAAGCGAACCATAGCGCTGTGTTGGTTTTTTTATGCTCTTGCTGGCTATCTAGTGAGAGACATTATCCCTGTTGCTTCAGTTATAGGAGTGCTGACCTTTTCGTACTTTATGTGGCGTAGCCATAGAGCAAAAACACCGGAGGCGCTCTTCAAACTCTATACATACTTCCCTCTCATCAACACTATCATCGGCGCTTTTGTATCAATGGAACTTTTTGCGAAGAATATTTGGTAGTTTTATCTAGCCATAACAGGTTTGACTTTTTTATAGAAAGTAGTAATGTTTTGGTAAATCAAAAACTTCTTTACTATGAAAAAAATATTTGTTGGCAAAATATTAGCCTTTTCTTTTACGATGGTTATTACATTTTTAACCATTAAACACATTTCGGTAAATTGGAACCTTATGGCAGATTGGTATAAAGCTACTATAACACTATCATCTTTTATAATTATTTGTGGACTATTTGCTTTAGCGGTTGGAGGTAAAGAAATTACTAAAGTGATGCTTGTAACCTTACCAGGTATAATTTTAATCTTTGACGCAGTAAAAGCGGTCTCACTAAGAGAAGGACTAGATGACTCTTATTTGCTGTGGTTTAAGTACAAAGAAACAATGTCTTATGGAATTAGACTGCTATGGCACTTAGGGTTAGATTATTTTGTATTTATTGTAGTTTTAATTCTCAAAAATAGTTACAAATTTTTTCAAAGGCAAGAAGGCGTATAAAGGCCCCGGTAGATCTGATTAACCGGTTTATAAACAATCAGAAAAACCTCCCTGTGGAGGTTTTTATTTTTATATTTTCTCAAGCGGAAACGGGTGGGCAATATTTTCTATTCTCTTATATGCAAGTTCAGCACTGATAAGACAGATCGGCATACCGATACCTGGATTTGTCCCCGCTCCGACGT
>DAORIU010000001.1:0-31681 GCA_035438645.1 Minisyncoccota bacterium | reverse complement strand
CAAACTTCACACTTTCCATATGAACCAGAATCCATTTTTGCGATAGCTTCTTTGATATCAGTTAGACGAGCTTGAAGAGTTTTGAGCATGCTTGTGCGCTCTTCGAAGTCTTCAAATCGATCAGCAGCATCATTATCATCTGACATGTTCATAAGATCAGTATCAGGGGTAGCTTCCCATTGATTTGTTTCAGTGTTAAACCTTGCAATATTGCTAAGCTCTCCTTCTAGGAGTGTTTGTTCTGCGAGCAGTATTTCCTTGGTCTTTGTTGTATTCATGGACTTTATGGTAGCACGATTAGCCCAAAGAGCAAGCCCTTTTTTGCCCCTAAAGACCCTGTCTTATGAGGCTGTCATATATGGACTTTAGGACATTTGGTGAGGTAGTAAACACAACTACATTGTCTGTTACTCGAGCATAGAAAAAGAGGTTTTTTTCGGCACCGCTTGGGTCTTTGTACTTGAGAGATTTTATTGGAACATTGTACAAAAATTCTGAAACAAATCCTTTGCCTACCTCTTCTTTGTGTAAACTCAGATCTATATTTAAACTTTTATAAAAATACTGAAGCAGTGACTTTTCGGCGATGAGAAGTTCTTTGTTGGTTATTTCTGGATCTTTGACGCCAGCAATAACAAAAGGAATGTTCTCTACCCCATCATTCATAACCCCAAGCCGGACAATACTAAAAGAAGTAACAAATGGTTCACTGGCACCAGATTCAAAAAAAGAAAAGATTTGATTTACATTTAAAAGCGCTGGGGATTCCGCACTCTCTACTAGTGGAACGAGGTATGGCTTGTTTTGCTCAAGGTCGGCTTCATTTCTGATAGTTTCTATGGTTTTACGTATATCAGAAGAGTTTGTAGTTATGGCTTCTGTGCTAGGAAACACTCCTATTGAGATTGGTTTTTCTGCAGTGACTGTCAGGTTTTTATAATGATAAAAAGCATAACCAGAAGATATTAGTGCACAAATTATAAACACAGTAGCACCTAGTTTGTACCAAGCTTTTTGTTTTCTTCTGGTGTAGTTTTCTTTTTCGGTAAACTCTTTTTCTCTTCCACGTTCCAAAATCTCCTGAACAACTTTTGCGTCAGTTGCGTCCATAGCCTTTGACATATCTTGTTCAAAGGTGTGCATTAAGGGTTTTTTTGTTTCTGGTTCGCTCATAATTTTTTAGTGATAGCCTATCAAATACTTCTTTGGGTTTGCAGAGAGATCTATAAATTCATCGGCTACGTCCTTGAGAGTCGCTGATGCACTTTTGCCAAATGTCATAACTTCTACTTGTACTCCATGGTGATAACGCAAAAAGTTACAAAGTGGTACAAAGTCCCCATCGCCAGAGACTATAACGATAGCATCAAGCTTGGGCGCCATAGTCACAGCGTCTATTGCCAGACCAATATCCCAATCAGCTTTTTTGCTTCCATCATAAAATATTTGCAGGTCCTTGGCTTTGGTTTCTATACCAGCCTTACCGAGAGCTCCCAAAAAAGCTTTTTCGTCTTCGTTTTCTGTTGTTATGACATATGCGATAGCTCTGATAAGTCCTCTGCCCGCTACAGCATCTTTGAGGACAGCTCCAAAGTTTACTTTTTTCTTATATAAATTTTTTGCAGTGTGATAAAGGTTTTGAGTATCTATAAATACTCCTACACGTTGCTCTTTTTGTTTTATAATTGCCATCACGTACGAAACAGGTTAAATTATTTTTCCTGTTTTTTATATTATGTAAATAATAGAGTTTCGAAGCTCCAATGGTCAGCGTACAGTTTTGTACGTGAACCATATGTAATTAAGTATAACTCAAATTAATAAAATCTCTCGCTCGGAGAGATTTTATTAATCATTTATTATTGTTTTACTATTTTTAGAGCGGCAGCGTGTTGCTTTGGATTGCTTTTCTCTAATGCTTTCAAGTGACTTCTTCGGTCTGCTACCATCTTGATAAGTCCTCTTCGAGAGTGATTATCTTTCTTGTGTTTCTTGAGATGATCGGCTAGTTTGTCGATAGTTTCAGAAAGCACACCAACTTGAACAACCTTGCTACCAGTGTCCTTGTCGTGAATTTGGTGTTTTTTGATAATTGCCTGTTTTTTCTTGCTTGTTAACATAATAGTCATCATAACATAAATACCAAAAAAATGCAATAGCCTTGCAGTGTTTATTGTTTTGCGACACTGTATACTATATATATGCTATTTAATGATGCCAAAAGGCAGTTTCTAGAATATATAGAAATAGAAAAAGGGCGAAGTCTCAAGACTGTTGAAAATTATGATCACTATCTTTCTCGTTTTGCGCTCGACATGAGTATCAAAAGTGTGGGAGATATTTCTGAAGACATCTTGCGCGAGTTTCGCCTCAAGCTTAACCGTGCTCCAGGGGTCAAAGTACGCGGTCAGTCTGCTGGTACTATGAAAAAAAACACTCAAAACTATTATATGATAGCGCTACGAAGCTTTTTGAAGTTTTGCAAAAAGAGAAATATCTCTGCTACCTCTCCTGATGTTATAGAGCTTGCCAAAACAGGCGCAAGACACCTTGACCTCATCTCTACTGACGAACTCTCTCGACTACTTAAAGCTCCAGACACCGCTACACTCAAAGGCTTGAGAGACAAAGCTTTGATAGAATTATTTTTCTCTACAGGTCTTCGTTTGTCTGAGCTTTGCTCACTAAATAGAGATCTAGATCTTTCCAAAGATGAATTCTCTATCCGTGGAAAAGGTGAAAAAGTGCGTGTGGTTTTCCTTTCTGAGGATGCCAAAGAAGCCATCAAGTCTTATCTCAAGGCCCGCAAAGATATGGATGAGCCAATGTTTGTCGATGTAGCTATCAACGGTGTTAGTCGCGCAGATCGCAGACTTACTCCCCGTTCTATCGAGCGCATCGTAAAGCACTATGCTATCAAAGCTGGTATTTCCAAAAAGGTTACTCCTCACGTACTTCGCCACTCTTTTGCTACCGATCTCCTTTCAAATGGCGCTGATATTCGTTCTGTGCAAATGATGCTTGGGCACGCAAATATTGCGACAACTCAGGTATATACCCATGTGACAGACAAACAACTTCGTGACGTACACAAGAGGTTTCATAGCAAAAGATAACTTGACATTTAGCTCAAAATATGCTATTATATATTTAAATACAAAACGGCACAAAACTAGTCCCGCCTAAATACAAGTGGACTGATCTTTTAAAAACAAAATCAATTAACAATGAAGAAAATTATGTTTTTGGGACTGATGTCCCTTATGATTTCCTATGTTTCTGCACAATCCACTACCCCTCAAAAAGAGAGCAGTGTGAATGTGGTTAATACTACCCCCGCCTCTGTTGATTATCCTATTGAACCGGCGGTAAATAATGGGGTGAATAATACCATCAACGTTTATCCGCCCGCGCCTTCTGGCTCCAAGAAAAATAACGGTAGGGCATGGTATAGCACCTGGTACGGGAGAGAATATTACCAGTATGAATATTTACGGCAGATATCTGATTTTTATCAGAAAAATGCCGATAGTCATTACTGGAAAGGTAGGTACGAAGGATTCCTGGATGGTCTGAGCTTTGAACAGAAAAGCCCGTCAGATCCTCCTGCTGATCGTTCTGGAGAATGGATATTCTGGGGATTTGTGGCTTTGGTTGCGTTGGGTATTATCCTGTATTTTTTGAGTAGAAATACAGCAACTCCTCCTGTGGCACCTGCTACAACCCCGTTTTTCATCTATCCTCCTGCACCGGCACCTTCTACTCCTCACCATACTGTACCGCCAACTGCTTCTGAGCTGATGAAGCTTATAAAAGAAAATGGCGGAACATTTAAGGCGGGCTCTGATGGCTCATGGACTGCTGATATCTGGGAACCGAAAAAGGAAAATCCTGAGGTGAAAGATGCGCCGGTTGAGGTAAAAGATCAGAAGCAATGATTTTGTGAAGAGTGATTAGTGAGAGCCCTGTGTCGAAAGACCGGGGCTTTTTTGTTATATAAAAACTTGACATAAATCACTTTCTCTGCTATTATACAAAGTAGTTCTTTATAAAAAGTTGATTGTTTGCCAAAGATTTTTTGTGGGATTTTTGGTAAACAATCAACTTTAAATATGAAAAATATCATTAAGAATTTAATTATCGTTTTAAGCCTACTATTTATGGTTGTAGGCTCAATCTATCAAATGGTAGATTCATTCAATAAGAACGTTCCTGGTGACGGCAAGATAGTATCGGGAGATAATCCTATTTTTCGAAACATTCTTGGGGTAAAAAAGACGTATGGCTATTTAGAGCCTGGATATGGATGGCATCGGTATCGCACTGATATTGAAACACCATCCTGGATGCAAACCTTGCTAAATCTTCCTAAAAAGGTTTCATACGGCCAAAAAGACCCCAACAATTGGACTGATCCTGATAATGAGCAGTCATTTTTCAGGTTTAACACCATTTGCATTGTTTTGTTGCGATGGTCCATCAAACTATTTTTCCCGATAATTTTTATTTTGTTGGCTTATAGGTTTTTAGGACCTAAAAAGGTGCCGCGACCAAGAATGTTTGGTTAAAAATGAAATTTAAAACAACCCTCCTTTTTAAAAGGAGGGGTTTTTGTTTTTGGCTTACCTTGAGTTGCGTCGAAAGGTTATCCACTGTTGTTGCAAAAATTTTATTGATGTATAATAAACACAGATGATCTTTCGCTTAGCAAAAAGACTCGTCAGTTTTTGCGCAAGCAACAACAAAAAATATTTTTTAATTCGGTGCTTGCATCGATATATGCCTCACAGGCAAAACACTAGTTACTTCGGTAGCTAAAGTAAACATAAAGAAACTTACTCTTTAAAAATATTGTTCTTTCAACAACTTGCAATAAAAACGCAAAAAACAACTCTAAACTTATATAGCCCTTTTGGGCAAACTCTCAAGCCATCCTTCCCGGATGGCTTTCTTTTTTACCCTGCGTAGCCTTCTCTTATCTTCATAGATTCAGCGAAGTAGACTAGCGAAGTAGGGTCTGTATAATAGTTATATGAAAATCGTTTCCTGGAATACCAATGGCCTACGCGCCACAGCAAAACAAGGATATTTTGAGCCTCTTTTTGATAAATACAAACCAGATATAGTGTGTTTGCAGGAAACCAAGAGCGAACTTGATCAATTGTCAGAAGATTTAAAAAATTTCCGTTCCTACCACCTAACCCTTTCTCCTTGTCGTACACGCAAGGGCTACAGTGGTGTGGCCATATATAGTAAAGAAGAGCCTATTTCTTCAAAGCCTGGTTTTGGAGTAGAAGAGTTCGATGCTGAGGGTCGCACTATCGTCTCAGAGTATGAAGATTTTTATCTTATCACTTGCTACTTCCCTAACGGTGGCGGTGGTCCAGAGAGGCTTGATTATAAACTGCGTTTTTATGATGCATTTCTTTCTTTTGTAGAAAAACTCAAAAAGAAAAAGCCTGTTATATTTTGCGGTGATGTAAATACTGCTCACAATGAAATAGACTTGGCAAGGCCAAAGGAAAATGTAGAAAATACCGGTTTTTTGCCTGTTGAGCGCGCCTGGATGGATAAGCTTGTAAAGAAGGGGTGGATAGATGTGTATCGTGCTTTTAATCCAGAAGAAAAAGATGTCTATACATATTGGGATCAAAAGACTCGCGCTAGAGAGCGAAATGTCGGCTGGAGGATAGATTATTTTTTCTGTACAGAAGATATTTTTCCAAAAATCAAAAGCTTCCAAACTCTCTCCGACTACTATGGCTCTGATCACTGCCCTATTTTGATAGAGCTTGATTTAAACTAATTTTGTGTTACAATAAAAAAGAACCATAAATCAAAATCTTATGAAGAGATACTCCGTTCTTTTTATAGTACTACTGTGTACAACAATAACTTTTGTTTTTGTTCCCAGTGCGTTTAAGCATTTTTTCCCAAAAAAAGAAGACATATTCAGATTTCTAACCATAGTTAGCTGGGTGATTGTCACCATTGATGCCCTTCTTCTCATAGTCTTCTTCATAAAAGGACTGCTGAGAGATTCCTATCAAAAAAGGGTAAGGAGAATGACAACCAACGCCCGGATCTAAGATGCTAAAGATACGGCACAGTAAGCCGTTTTTAAGCCGCCCTCCCCCGAAATATTTCGTAAATAAATAAGGGGAGGGCTTTTTGTTTTTTTAATTTTATTATTTTTTTAATTGGTGTAAGATTAAGAAAAATCAGATCATGAAAAATAATCCACCGACTATACGAGTTAAGCCTGAGCTGGTTAGTTTTTGGCAAAACTTTTTAGGGCAAAAAAGGGTCCCACGCTCTGAACAAAAGTTGATGAGAAAGGCTTTGCGTTATTACAAGCAGGAGCTTTATAGTGCCAGTATTGTTTTAGAAGGGGCTTCAGCAGGCAGGCTTCACGGGCAGGTTGCTGATTTTCTGTTTTTGTTATCAGAGGATTTGTCTAGCATGGAAAAAGCCTTTGCTGTTTTTTATGACCAAAACAAATCAAGTGCTCGCTTATGTTATATGACAATGCTCGATAAGCTTTTGGCGTTTAACTCAGAGCTCTCCCGCAAGGCTTATTCGTTATATCAAAAAGAAAAAGTGCCAGTCTATAACTAATAAGCATTGAACTCAAAAGTCGCCAAACCACCCTTTCGGGTGGTTTTTTATTTTACATTGTGCTTACTTCTGAGTTTCTTCACCTCTTCTTGGTCTAGATTTTCCTTTTTATCCTTACCTTTCTCCCCTAGCGTTTTTAGGTCTTTATCTTCAAGCTCGTCCAGGTCTTTTACTCGCCCTGTCAGTTTTTCTACGGTATTGAGCGAGGGGTCTTCGAGGACTTCTTCAAGGAGTGCGTGAAGAATCCAGCCCATACGAGGTCCTGGTTTCATGTGTAACTGTTCCATAAGGTAGGTACCATCTATAGCAAGCTGTGAAACCGATATAGGATCTCTGAGTGCTTCGTCGATCATCGCGTGGTATTTGCGTAGTCTATATGGAGCTTCGGCCTTTTTCATCCCTACCCTGTCAGATTCACGCACCTGCATAAGCTCCCAAATATGTTCTGGTCCAACCTTTTGAATAATTCTTCTAACCGCTGAAAGTGTTATTTGTTCAGTATCAGAGAAAAACATGTGATTTCGCACTAGTGAAACTACCAAATCCGCTGTACCACGATCAACCTTGAGCCTCTCTAGGATCTTTTTGGTCATACGAGCCCCTACTACCTCATGACCAAAAAAGGTGTATTTGTCTTTCTTGGCATCGTATCTACGTGTGGCCGGCTTGCCGATGTCATGAAAAAGAGCCGAAAGACGTATAGCACGAGAAAAGCCTTTGTCGGCAGAGTGTTGCAGAGCGTGTAACAAGTGCTGGTAGACGTCGTATATGTGAGCACCTTTTTGGTCACAACCTATGCCCTCTTCTAGTTCAGGGATGATATGTTTCAAAAGCCCAGTTTTCTGGAGCATATCTATTCCTACTGCTGGAGCATTAGAGTCTATTATTTTCATAAATTCATCACGCACTCTTTCGGCAGAGATATTTGTTATAGAGTCCGCTTTTTTGAGGATGGCTTCAAATGTAGC
The DNA here is from genome assembly GCA_035438645.1 of Minisyncoccota bacterium. Lineage (GTDB taxonomy): Bacteria > Patescibacteriota > Minisyncoccia > Phycocordibacterales > UBA9973 > UBA4124. The sequence goes on along the minus strand of DAORIU010000001.1, from coordinate 24,095 downwards.
GTTTTCTATAGAAAAACCCAAAGTTGTGGAAAACCTTATAGCTCTCATGATGCGTAGTGCGTCTTCTCCGAAGCGTGTATCTGGATCAAGGACACATTTTATACTTTTGTCTTTTATGTCCTTTATACCTCCAAATATGTCCTTTATACTGTCTTTTATAGGGTCATATGCGATAGCGTTCATAGTAAAATCACGTCTTTCGAGGTCTTTTTCTAGTAGTGTTTCATATGAAACACTATCTGGACGCCTATTGTCTGAATAACCGGCCTCTGATCGGTATGTAGTCACCTGAACCTCTTCTTTGGGTGTTTCATCCTCCTTCGCCAAGGCTTCAGAGGACAAGCGTGAAGCTCTATCTGGGGTAATATTAACAACTGTGACTGTTCCAAAGTTGTTTTCGTAAACATTTTTGAGGTCTTTGAAAACATTCTGTATTTCTTCTGGCTTAGCATTTGTTGTGACATCCCAGTCTTTAGGTACTCTGGCGGTCAAAAGATCTCTAACACAGCCACCAACAAGGTATGCTTCAAAACCGGCTTCTTGAAGCCTTTGTGTTACATGTGAAACAAATGAAGGGATAGTTTTAGTGTTCATGATAGTAGTGTAGCGTAATAGTGGTCACAAATCACTAAGCATAATTGTTCGCTTTGCTCCAATTCTGCAAAGTGTTTGCGACCCCGGCTCGGCTGTACTTCGTACATGCCTGCGCCTTGCAAAACGCTTCGAAGGCAAAGCAGTTTGCCTTCTGCGTACCGTTTGTGCACCCGCCAGGATTCGAACCTGGAACGACGGTTCCGAAGACCGGAATGATATCCATTTCACCACGGGTGCGTACTTAGATAGTACTATTTTATAGGCTATTTGTAAAATTAAACCGACGTATTATACTTGTATAGGATGAGACAGGACAAAGAAAGAATATTCCAGTTACGTAAAGAAGGCAGGACATATCGCGAAATACAGCGCGATACAGGAGTTTCACGTGCAACACTTTCTTTGTGGTTTAAAGATCAAGATTGGTCCAAGCACCTATCTTTGGAACATGCAAAGAAAAACCTGGGAGCCTCAAAAGAGCGTATGGAGCGGATGAATTTGGTGCGCAAGTTAAAGCTTCAGTACCAGTATGCTCTAGTTGAAAAAGAAGCACAGGAGGAATATGAGCTATATAAAAATGAACCATTGTTTTGGGCAGGGTTAATGCTTTATGCAGGGGAGGGCGATAGGAAAAGTAAGGAATTGGTGCGTATTAGCAATACGGATTTTTATATACATCGTATATTTGTGAATTTTGCTCAAAAATACCTCAAAATACCTGAAAATAGCTTTAGATTTGGGCTTATTTTGTATGAAGATAATAATGAAGCTGTATGCAAGGAGGTTTGGTCCAAAGAATTGCCTATTTCTGGCCTTATTTTTCATAAAACTCAGGTTATTCAGGGTAGGGAAAAAATAAAAAGATTGCAATATGGTGTAGGTATGAGTATAATTTCGAGTACTGTTGCAAAAAAGAAAATCTTGAAATGGTTGTCTTTAGCGCAGTTTGAAAAATTTGAATAAATGCGGGTATGGTTTAGGGGTAGAATACGTTCTTGCCAAGAATGAGACCAGGGTTCGAGTCCCTGTACCCGCACCTATAGCTCATGTTGAGCTTCGCAGTGCACAGCACTACAATACAAAAAGCCCACGTTAGATAGTTTTATCAACATCCACGCGGGCTTTTTGTATAGGGCAAGAGATTTGTATTTTTGTTAGTCACTGTCCTTTAGACAAAAAGCATTTTTGGTGGGTTTTGAACCTTTAAAGGGCTATTTTTTGACAAAACTGTGGATAAGTGTGTGCGTAAGTGGGATAAACGACGCCTTTTTGCGGGGTATAAAATTGTAGTCTTTTTGTCTTTTTGATAAAATAATCATTATTATCAAAGCTTTTGTTAGTGTTTCAGGTGAAACACAAAAATATAGTTTCACGTGAAACAATTTACATCAAAAACTCAGAAAATAGGAGAAATAGGAGAGGAAAAGGCTTGTCAGTTTCTGACCAAGCACGGGTTTGTGATTTTGGAGCGTAATTTCTCAAACAAGTTTGGTGAAATAGATATTATAGCTCGGGCACATGGCGCGCATTACTTTTTTGAGGTTAAGGCTGGCCGGCAGGAGAGTTGGATGAATCCGGCTGAAAACCTAACAAAAGAAAAGCTTAGAAAGTTTCTTATATCTGTAGAGCACTACTGTCTTTTGAAAGGGATCAAAAACTACAATGCGCAGGGGATAGTGGTGCTCTTAGAAAAGATAGATATGGATAGCCCTGCAAAGGTAGAGCTGATAGATATAAGTTAGTTTCTATGGTAAAAAACCCAAAGTTATAGTATAGTGTCCTTTGTTATAGACACTTTCGGGGTGTAAGCGGAGCTTTCTGTCCAACCTTCGTTCGGTCATTTTATAAAATAAATGACCCTCACTTGGTAAGACAGTAGCATCGGTAGTAACATATGTTTTGGGGAGTGTGCGATCTTTAAATCTTAAAAACTGAGTCGGGGTGTAGTATATCGGTAGTATACATGTTTTGGGAACATGAGGGCCGGGTTCGATTCCCGGCACCCCGACTCAGTTTTGAAGGTGAGAAGAGTTGTAGATTTTTAATAAAAAATATTATAATTACTAAAGCTTAGCGGGCCTGTCCGCCGAAGCTTTAGCGAAGGCGGGATTAGTTTATCGGTAAAACATCAGTTTTCCAAACTGAGGTGAAGGGTTCGACTCCCTTATCCCGCACACAAACAAAAACACTCAGACTTTCTCTGGGTGTTTTTGTTTGTGAGGGTAGGGAAGAGAAAGCCGGAGCGCGACTGGCGCGAGGCGGGGTAGCGAGATTTTTCAGCAGAAAAATACTCGTGACCGACCCCCTTATCCCGCACCATTTCACTCCTTTAACAAGGAGCTCCGCGTTGTACAGCACAAAAATAAAAACCCCGCTGAAGAATTAGTGGGGTAAATAAAGGCGTAATTATTTCTTTGCTTGTTTTTTAGGAAACATTCAGGGCAAATTCTTTTTCGAGATCAGCTATGCTTTTGAGTGTTTTTGCTCCATCTATTTCTTTCTCTCCTCCCAGAATGATCAGTCGCATTTCTGGTGAGTCTCCCATACCATATCTTTTTAGACCAAAAATGATTTTGTACAGGTCAAAAGAATTAAGTGATGAGTCAACAATAATAGCTCTTAGGGTTCCTGATTTTGCTTTTTCAATTGTCTCCGATAAGTTTTTGTAGTTTCCGAGTTCGATATCTTCAGTCTTAAATCCGAGTTGGGGCGCCATATTGTCGGCACAACTTGAAAGAATCAATACTTTTTTCATATTTTTTATTTTGATACTACTCATCTAGGAGTCTGATGTCAAATAGCTTTTTTGTGGCAAATTGTTACACTTATATCAAACATCGTTATTTAAAACAAATTAAAACTTTAGTTATGGAAGCTATTTCTGTCAAAGAGTTAATGCTCGTCAACAAAAGTGCCATGGCTAAAGAAATCAACGCCAAGGTAAACGCTTATTTTTCTCAAAAGAAAATTTCAAAAAAAGGAAATCGCGCCTTGTTTATCAAAACAATATTTTTCCTGGCAGGATTTTGGCTGACTTGGTGGTTACTCATTTACACTGACTTGTCAGTTTTTTGGAAGATACCACTTTGTTTTGTTGGAGCATTTTTTGCTTCAGGTATTGGTTTTTGCATAATGCATGATGGTAATCATGGTGCATTTTCAAAAAGCAAAATAAAAAACATGTTAGCAGGAGCAACATCAGAATTTTTGGGTGTTAGTTCAGGTATCTGGAAAAAAAAGCACAACGTTGCGCACCATGACGGTGTTAATGTTTTGGGTGTTGATGAGGATATAGAGGCTTGGCCACTTTTGCGCCTACATGAAGGACAAAAGCGTTGCTCTGTGCATAAATTTCAGCACTGGTACTGGCCTATAGCTTATAGCCTGCTTTATTTTATCTGGCCACTGAAAGATTTTACGAAGTATTTTAGCGGTAGGGTTATGGGTGAGCCTCTTAGATTCAAAATCTCAGACCATGTATTGTTCTGGGCAGGTAAGATTTTCTTTGCTTTTGTGTTTTTTTGGTTGCCTATCAGGGAGCTTGGCTTCAATGCATGGTTGGTTGGTTTTTTGATCTTTGGAGGATTTCTAGGGCTTTTGCTTTCGATAGTTTTTCAGCCGGCACACGTTGTTCGTGGTGTAAAAAATTCAATAGTCGAAGAGGCTCGAGGTGGAGACTCCATGGAGCACCAGATTGAGCATACAGCAAACTTTGCCACCAATAATAAATTTATTACTTGGTGGGTAGGTGCGCTAAATTTTCAGATTGAACATCATGTGTTTAGAAGGATATCCCATGTTCACTTGCCAGATATTCACAAGATTGTTGCAGAAGAGTGCAAAAGGTTTGATTTTAAAATTGTTGTTTTCCCAACATTTTTTGACGCTATCTCAAGCCATGTAGGAAAACTCAAAGATCTTGGACAAAAACCCAAATAATTATTGTGCAGTTGTAGTTTTAATTTGTACTTTTGAAAAACAAATCCCGCCAAAGGCGGGATTTTTTTAATCGTTCAATCATTTTTTAAGCGGCTGCCGGGTCAAGAGCTTTCCGAGCAAAAGGCCAATTATCCCAGATGACCGCTCCAGAAGGGAGGGCCTGTAGCTGGTTTGGTTTTCCTCCCACATAAGCAACCTTGATATCGTCGGAGGGGAAGGCATTAAAAACCTTTTTTGCCAGCTTAGGGCAAATAGAGTCCATCAAGATAGTGTTTACTTTCAACCCTTTCAGTTTGTCGATCAGGTTTTTTGTATCAACCTGAAAAAAGGTTGTGCCAATACCTGACAAAGCTTTTCTGATTTCAGGAGGGTTATGAGGGTCTGAAAAAAGAACAACAACTTTTTTACACATAGGCTAAAAAATTGGTTTTGGGGGTTAATAAATGGGTTTAAATAACAATATACCAAAAGAATTATATTTTGCAATATATAAAGCAAAAATCCCCCTTTTGGGGGATTTTTGCTTGCATATACCCGAGCTCGGGAAAATGCTATTTTACAGCGTCTTTGAGAGCTTTAGCTGCACGGAAGCGTGGCACACGAGCTGCTGCTACCTTTACTGGTTCACCAGTTTTTGGGTTGCGAGCAGTACGAGCTGCACGAGTCTTCACAGAGAAGATTCCAAGGCCAGCGATAGATACCTCGTCACCCTTTTTAAGAGTCTTGGTGATACCGCTGATGATGCTTTCTACTACTTCTTCTGCTTGTACTTTTGTACCGCCAACAATGCCGTGTACTAGTTCAACAAGTGATGCTTTGTTCATAGTTGTTCTTTGTTTTCCCACTAGGGGACTGCGTCTGATAAATTCTCGTCAGAGCGTGTAAGCTAATAGTAGCTTTACGCTAACACCATTATATATCAAGGGTTTTTTCATGCAAAATTGACAAATAGTTTTGTTTATGCTAAGATATAAGAAGACATATATAAGATCTTTAACTTAAATCCAATCTCATGAACCAGTCAACGTCTCATCTCATTTTTATTTGTTTTAGTCTTTTCCTCTTTGGAGTCTCAATCTATGTTATTTTAGTACATAGAGACTTTTTGAGAAATATTAAAAACAAATAATCAACGACGTTACTGTTATGAAAAGAAATCCAAATCAAATGAAAAACCACCTGAGTTATGACAGGTGGTCTTTTTTTATTTTTCTATTTTTTTATAAAACAAGATTCCATACTCACTAGCTTCAAAGCCTTGATCAAGTTCAAATCTTCCGAGACCTTTTGGATTTTTGGTAGGAAACACTGAGTGTTCAGGTATGACATAAGAAATCTTGCCATTTTTTGTAGTCATAAATCCTTCTCTTGCCCTTGTGTCATCACCATCAGGTTCTGGTGTAGGAGCCATTAACCACTTTATTTTTTGCGTAAACTCAATATTGTTTTCATTTTCTTTATATATTTTTTCCAACATATCCCCATCCGCAGGTTCAAATCCTTTTGATTTCATTATAGAGAGTATTTCTCCTAATGAGTTCTTTGTTTTACCAGTTTCAGAAAAATGATAAGAATAAAACTCTTTCGTTGTATCTTTCTGAGGGATATAAGTATGTCCTTCGATTGTTATATGGCCAATACTCTCTCCATCTCTTTTTTGTTCAAAACCCTTTTTGTAAAATCCAGATTGCGATGAGTCGGCAGGAGATACTTTCTCTGCCAAAGGCTTTTTGCCGAGGCTGTCTTCAGGGCCAGATCCAGCTTTTGCTTCTTTGCTAGCAAACAAACTCATAAAGCCAGCACTAATCGCTAGAAGAGCTGTCTTTACTCCACCTTTTGGTTTTGGTCTATTTTCAGGGAGGTTGTAAATTGTGCCATCTCTTTTGCTACCATCATCTTTTTTATTTGTTAAGCCAGTAGGGCTTTGCTCAAATTCTAACTTATGTTTTAGAGCTTTTATTTCGTTTTGTGTTTCTGGGTCTAGTTCCACCTTTTTTTCAGGGAGTTTAATTTCTGAAATCTGAGCAAGCTCTTGGTGGACCTCGTTTGATTCTTGGTTTTCTATTGATGGTATTTTTTCTGTCATATGCAAAATAATAACATATTTTGCACCAGTGTGTCTTAGAGCGCTGGCTCTTCTTTTGGTCTATATCTTGCCATTATTTCTGTTTCAACTTCTTCTCGAGGTCGTCCGTATTTGAGATATGAAAGCTCTTTGATTTTATCTGATATTGCCATATTGCCTTTTGGTGGGGGAGGAATACGAAGATTAAATGGCTTCTCTGGTACACCACCAACCAAGATCTTGGCATAAGCATTGAAGTTTTGGAGTTTGAGAACATCATCAGGGGTAAATGTAGGGGCAAGTTGTTTTTCAAAAACAGAAGCGTTCTCTGGACTCACACGATAAATGATCATATTTCCTACGTTTCCAAAAACTGCGTTTTTGATTTTTTCTTCTAGTTGCTCGATGTATTGGTGGGCAACTGTTAGAGCTAGTCGGTATTTTCGAGCTTCAGAGAGGATGGTAGCGATAGAGTCTGTGGTTACATTTTGGAATTCATCTATATAAAGGTAAAAGTCATTTACATTTTCTTTACCCACGATATCTACTCTAGAAAGTGCAGCCATAGTTATCTTGCCTACAAGCAAAAGTCCGATGAGGTGAGAGTTGATATCACCCAGACGGCCCTTTGAAAGGTTTACCAACAAGATTTTTCTGCCATCCATTATCTCGCGGAAGTTTAAGACACTGTGTTGTTGAGCTATAACAGGCCGCATAATGTCGTTGGAGACGAATGGGTCAAACTTGTTGGTGATATATGGTACAAAGTTTGCCAGTGATGCTTCTCCTGTGGTCTTTTCTGCATTTTCCCAAAATTGTTTAATAATAGGGTTTTTGCATCTTGAGAGTTTGAGAGCTCTAAAGCTTTTGTCACTCATAACACGACTGATCTCTAGAAGTGTAGAGCCACTCTCTGGATCTTCCATAACAAGACCTGCTGAGTTGCGGAAGTATTGTTCAAAGGCTGGTCCACCAGCTGTTTTCATATCAAAGAGTTTGTTGAAAATACTGAGAAGCTCATTGATAACAAATATCTTTTGTTCAGGATAGTTTATATCGTACTCGAGCATGTTTAGCCCCATAGGCCTTGCTGTGTATGCTGGATCAAAATAAATAACATCATCTACTCTCTCTGGTGGGATGTTGGCTAGGATATCTTCTATATCATTGCCGTGTGGATCAATAAAACAAATACCATTACCATTTTGGATATCTTGGATAGCCATGTTTTTGAGTATTGTTGTTTTTCCGGTACCTGTCTGTCCAACAACATAACAGTGTCTAACTCTATCTTCTTTGGCCAAGAAAACATCAGAAGTCTGCCCTCTAAAAGTATTTGTTCCCAAATAAACACCCTCTGTTTTTTTGGATGCACCAAGAGGTGCTGGTGCGCTAGCGCTGTCGTTGCTTTGGAGTTCGCTAGGGCCTTTGGTGCCTGTTGGGAAGTGAACTAAAGAAGAAACTTCGTTCAGTGAAAGCTCCATTTTGTTGCTACTGTGTGTTCGGAAAGAAAAAGCTTTGCATTCTTCTAAGACATTGGTGCCGACTGCTTCTTGCCATTGTAGGCTGTTGCCTCCAACATAGTTGTACTGCCCAAAACCTGCCTCTATAGCAGAGCGTATCTCTCTGGCGCGTGAAATATCACTTGAAGAAGCTATGATACGCAAAGAGGCTTCGACTATACGAGAATCGTTTTTCTTTTTGAGAAGTTCGATACCTTCAGTATCTATCTTTTTGTCTTCATCAGGCTTTTCCTCTTTGGCCTTTTTGAAAAGACTAAATACTTCTTTGGCCAAGCCTTTACCTATACCTTCGGTGGCATTTTTGTACAAATCTTTGACCTTGCCCGCGCCACTGTGAGCTTCAGCTAGTATATGGTTGTTTCTCTCTGCTATATGCTTGAGGCTCTCTGAGAGGACTATTTGTACTGCGCAACCTTCACCTGTTTCAGCTATTTGAGATAGAGCGCCAAGAGTTGCAGAAAAAGGATCATTTTCAAAGTCGGTGTATGTTTTTAGTGGTTTGTAAGCGTCTTCTTTTAGTTTTGCCAAACTTATAGAAACAGCGCTGGTCTTTTCTCCAAAGATGTTGAAATCATCAACCACCTCTTCAACAGCAGATCCTGGGAAAAATGAGTGTACAAATTTTTCAAAGCCATCAATACTAGTGCGAGGAACAGCGATAAATATATTTATGTTTTTTGTTTTTTGCTCTACTGCTATTTCTATAGAAATAGTGTTCTCTATACCAACCAAACTGATCAAGCTAGTATAAAACTGACTCATAGCACTAACTTTTTTCTTAAAGTCAGATTCTTCTGTCTCTGGTGGTAGGGCAACAGAAAAAAGAGTGTGGTTTAACTGTTTAAAAAGTTCGTCTTTTTCTTTGAGCCCTGGTATGGCACCGATAGTGTGTAAATACTGGACTAAAAACCTGTGGAAGTCATCTTCTAAGTGTGGATCAGCCATTTTTTTGGCTATATCTAGGGCATTTTTTATACCTTTTTCTACCATGAGCCCAAAGAGCTCTTCTATCTTTTGATCGTGTGTTTCTGGTCGCAGACGAAGCACTATGCGCTCTGCTTCATGAGTAGGGAGAGCGCGAGTTTCATGTAGGAAGTCTTTTGCTTCTACTTTTGCATAATCTTCGATGCTTTTGCGAGTAGCTTCTTCTATAGTTTTGGTGCCTCCTTCTTGCAATATATAAGAGCGCTGTGATTCTTTTGCTATATGGCCTATCTCTGCTTCTTGAGAGTTGAATGTTTCTTTGGGAGTGAACATGTTTATATTATAGCGTGAAATAATAAAAGGCTGAACAAAGTCGTTCAGCCTTAATTTGCTAAAGTAAAGGTTTCTACAAGTTTATTTGCAAAACCCAGGTCGAGGAGTTCTTGATAACCAAGCTTCTTACCTTCAAGATCAAAAACTTGTTGAAGGCTTATCTTCTCTTTGCATCTTTTTACGATAAAGTTTGCTTGATCTTCTCTCTCTCTTTTGAGTTTGTTTAGGTCATACTCACGATTTAGTGTTGCCATATGTATAACACCTATACTATCTTTAGTAACCTGTCTTTCTTCGCAATTAAGGAATAAAAGCAGCGCAGCGGATTCGGCATATATCATCCTGCCAATTATTGTGTACCCCTGTTTTTTGTTCATGAAGTACATGAAAGTTTTTATTTTTTCCATGCTTTCCATGTTTCCGCCTTCTGAGTTAAACTTAAAAATAAGCTCTTTATCATGAGGTGCCTCCTTCAACCTTTGTAAACAACTTTTTACTTCAGCAACTTTTTGTTCGTTTATCTCCCCGTATATAGGAATAATACTTGACATTTTTGTTGCAATTTAATACAATTGTATCATATAAATAATATTTTGTCAAATTATGTCAATGGAAAATCAAGTAGAAAAAGAGATTTTAGAAGAAACAAGTGATGCTCCAGAGCGAGGTAAGGTATTCGAGAAAGATATGTATGACTCTATGGGTAGACCTAGAAAACACCGAACATTACCAAATGATGATGTCTTTTTTGGTTCAGACGAAGAATTCGCTGAAGCAATGCAGGCTTATAATGAAAATAAAAACTAACTAAACAAAATCCCCGCTAATTGCGGGGATTTTGTTTATCTTGCGTAGTCTATTACTCTTGTTTCGCGGATAACTGTTACACGAATCTGGCCAGGGTAACGCAGGTCACGCTCGATAGTGAGTGCAATGTCGCGCGCTAAGTTTTTGGATTCTAGATCAGAGATAGCTTCTGGTGTGACAAATATTCTTACCTCTCTTCCAGCCTGCAAAACAAATGCTTTCTCTACCCCTTCAAAACTATTTGCCAAAGATTCGAGTTCATTTAGTCGCTTCAAGTACATCTCAGCAGTATCACGCCTTGCTCCAGGGCGAGAACCACTGATCATATCGGCTGTTTGAACTATGACAGCTTCGAGAGACTCGTGTGGGTAATCATCGTGGTGACTTTTCATAGCAGAGATAATGCGCTCATCAGTGCCAAAGCGTCGTAGCATTTTTATACCTATTTCTACATGAGTTCCTTCAAATTCATGGTCTAGTGCCTTGCCGATATCGTGAACCAGTGCACCAGCTTTTGCGATATAAGCATCTGCGCCAAGTTCTGTAGCAAGCATGCCGGCTACATGCGCCATTTCGATAGAGTGTTGTAAAACATTTTGTCCGTAACTAGTGCGATAGTGTAACCTACCTAGTATCGCTACTACACGAGGATCAAGGTTGAAGATGCCACACTCATAAACAGCATCAGAGCCTTTTTGTTTGATAACTTCATGAATGTTGTTTTTGGCATTTTCTAGCTCTTCCTCTATGCGCGCTGGTTGGATCCGTCCGTCCTTTACCAAACTCTCAAGAGCAAGTGTTGCTATAGCGCGTCTCACAGGATCAAAGCAAGACAAAACTATAAAGCCAGGGGACTCATCCATCAAAAGCTCGACCCCAGAAGCTTTTTCAAAAACTCTGATATTGCGACCTTCTTTTCCGATGACTTTGCCTTTGGTTTCTTCGTTTGGGATGGCGACACTACTCGTTGTCAGGGCGTTGGTGGTAGGGACGGAGAGTCTTTGGATAGCAGTCATCAGAATTTCTTTGGCGCGATTTTCCAGTGTTTCATGCATTTGGTTTTCGAGTTTGTTGCTTCGTACAGAGAGGTCTTCTTCATACTTTCTTTGCGCTTCTATGATAAGAGCATCTCGGGCATCTTCTAGAGAAAATCCAGAGATACTCTCTAGTAGAGAGAGTCTCTCTTTTACCAAGCTTTTAGCTTGAGTTCTTAACTCTTCTATTTTGGCCTCTTTTTCTTCTAAAGTTTTTGACTTGTTATCTAGTTCTAGTTGTCTTTGGTCCAAGAGGGATTCTTTTTTGATGAGGCGCTCTTCTGTATTTTTGAATTCGTGCTCTTTTTGTTTTTCTGTTTCTCGAGCCTCATCTATTATCTTTTGAGCCTGCTCTTTGGCGTGCACCAAACGCTCTCCGATAGTGATCTCTAGAGAGTTTTTGCGAAGGATAAATATAATAGCGCGTATGCTGTAACCGAGAGCTCCTCCTGCTAGAAGCATTCCTACAGCCAGTAAAATAGGATTCATCCCATTAGAAATAAGTAGCGAATGTACCGCAACTTATTTTGTTTAAGTTTTTAATTTTTGAAATTCGTTTCATATTGTTTGTCTATTTCTAACGGGACAGGTCCGCTACTAATTTATCCCAGGGTTTTTGGTAATAACAGCATCTACTATGCCGTACTTTTTGGCTTCTTCGGAACTCATCCAGTAGTTTCGATCAGCATCTTTCTCAATTTTGGAGACAGTTTGTCCAGTATTTTTTGAAAGCATTTTATAAAGTATTTCTCTATGTTTGATTATTTGTTTAGCTCCGATCTCAATATCAGTGGCTTGTCCTTCTGCTCCTCCCCATGGTTGGTGAATCATTATTTCAGCATTTTGTAATGCAAAACGCTTACCTTTTGTTCCAGCAGATAAAATCATTGCACCCATTGATGCTGCCATACCAAAACATATAGTTGAAACATTTGGTTTTATGAAGTTCATAGTATCAATAATGGCAAGTCCATCCTTTACATTTCCGCCAGGGGAGTTTATGTATAGATGAATATCTTTTTTCGGGTCTTCATTTGCGAGGAATAATAATTGTGCAACAATGAGGTTTGCAATTTGTTCATCTACAGGTCCTCCTAAAAATATAATACGATCTTTGAGTAATCGAGAATAAATATCATAAGCACGCTCGCCTTGAGGTGTCTTTTCTAGTACGGTTGGGATTAACATAAGTTTTTAAAAAGTTAGTAGTTGTTAGTAAGTAGTTAGTAGGAAATCAGTATTTCGGTTAAAACAGTAGTTCGGTACGCATGTACTATAACCGTATTTTGTCCGAAAAGCAAAAAGTGTTTGACTAAATATACTATAATGGTATAGTTAAGAAAAACCCCTACTATGTATACATACAATAATATTGATTACCTGATTGATATTTGGGAATCAGCAATAAAAAGATAAAAGGCCGGACATTTTTGTCCGACCTTTTTTACTTTACGAAAAAGAAATTTTAACTGCTTCAAGTGTTTGTTTGTGTCCAGCACACCATCTAAAAACTTTAGCTGATGGAATCTTCCTGTAGTGACAAAGAGCCAGCTCACCAAGGCAGTCTTGTACGGCGTGTGTCCACCACTCACGAGATGTTTCTATCAGTGGCTTTGTTTTGTCTATCCAAGACACATAATTTTTGTTTGGCCAACCAATTAAACCTGCAATTTCAGCAAAATATTCCCGGTGTGCGGGGTATCCTTGAGGTCTGGCATTTAAAATGTCTTTCCTGCTATCAAGGTCGCTGATATCTAATGTTTCTTTGTACGGGGGTAGTGGACTCCAATGGCTATGAACAGTAATCAATAATCCAGGGTTTTCAGTTTTTTTAATTGAAACCTCAGTAGCCAGCTTGTTGTCTAGCTGAACAAGGCTATTTTTATTTGGCTCAATTGTTTCAAAATTGTAGTCAGTCTGCACCCAAGATTTAGAAAGCTGTCTAGCATAGCCACCTGTCCCTCCTATGTATGGAGGCCAAGGGTTATGAGTAACAAGAATCACTTGGTCCAGACAAATTAAAAATTTTAAAGCCATAATATGCTCTAGGACATTTATTTTTTCATCACCATACCTTGCCTGTAGCCTGCCTTTCTTGGATACAACGATATTATGATCAATCGGTATATCACCTTTTTTGGTTCTCCAAAACCATCCAGGTTTTCCAGCAGGTAAGAATGTAATACTTGAATTTCGCCCCCAAAAATTAGGGCCAGTAACAGTTGTTTCTTTAACTAATATTTTTCTTTTCATTGTACTTTTTTCATTACCTTACTAAATTTTGCCCCAAAGTCAAATGCCCCGACTTATCGGGGCATTTCATTATTTTTACAAACTCTCTAGTGTCGAAAGAATCTTTTCGTTTGTTAGAAGCATGTCAGCATAAGCTGTAGTGCGGGCAAGGTCGGCACCTGGATACATCTGCATTAGTTTTTCGGCTTCAGCTTTTACTTCCTCATCTGTCGTCTTGAAATCCATGTCTTTGGCGATAGCGTTGATACACATTTGAAATCTAGCACGTCTCTCAGCTTCTGATTTAAATTCTTCCATTATACCTTCACGTGTTTTATTTGTGTGTTTCAAATACTCTTCAAACTCCATACCACTGCGAGAAACGTCGGCTTCTATTTGAGCGAGGATTTTTTCTTGTTCAGATTTTATGATGATAGAAGGAACGATAAACTTGGCTTCGGTAATGATGCCATCCATGATAGCGATACGACGTTTGTCTTTTTCGTTTTGCTCTTTTTCTTTCAAGGTATTTTCTTTGATTTTTGCTCGCAAATCAGCAACGCTTTCAAAGGCGCCAAAGCTTTTGGCAAATTCATCATTTACTTCAGGAAGTGGTTCTTCGTGAGCATGATTGTGATCATCGTGATGGTGGACATGACCATAAGCTTTCATTTGTCTTAGATCTTCTATCACCTTATCAACCTCTTCTTCAGAGACAGAAACACCAGATGCCTTTGGAGCATCCTTAGCTATTTTTTTGTAGTTTGGCAGAGTTATCTCTGGTAAAACTTCAGTAACGATAGTAAATCCGAGAGCGTTTTCTCTAGCGAGTTTTGTGATTGTAACACTGGGCCGGCCTATAGCATCAATCTTTTTCTCTTCCAAAATCTGAGGATAAAATTCTTGGATTGAAAGCTCTGCCATGTCTGAGAGTATGAGTTCATCCCCAAGCTCTTTTTTGGCAATGGCTTCTGGCACATTACCTTTTCTAAAGCCAGCTACTTCTACATGTGGCAAAAGCCTCTCTAGTGCCTTTTTTTCAAAGCTAGAAAAAGCTTCCCAAGAGATTTCTCCTTTGATTTCTACTTGTCCATTTTCTAAGTTTTTTACTTCCAAATTATCGATGTTTTTAATCATAGTTAGCGCAGTCTAACATACTCTGCCTTTGATGCCAAAAGTTATATTTCGTCCTGGTAGTCGGGGATAATAATGCCTTCTACAGAGGCTTCTAGTGCATGTGCGCTATCACTAAAAGAAGGTTTGGTTATAGGCACCGGAGTTATTTCTTCTGGTTTTTGGCTAAACCAAAAAAGCCCACAAAGTATTATAACCAACAGTATGATTACAATAGCCCATGGACTTTTGTTTTGCTCCTGCATTTTATTCTTCAGAATTATCTTTTGGAGCTAGGCCTTCTTTTAATATTTTGATGCTCTCTATGAGTGAAGACTTTGCATCTTTTAGAGACTCCTGCGCTTTTTTTAGGGGCTCTTTTATCAGAACCACTTCTTTAGCTTTTTTGTCTGCTGGATTGATTTCTGGGAAAATACCCGAGTATTGATCTATGGCTTCATTAGCATCTTCTAAATAGGTGTTGGCAGAGTCTAGTGACTCTTGGGCTAGAGATGTGTCTTTGTCATTTTTGCTCAAAAGGTCTAGTAGCTTTTGTGTTTTGTTGATGGCTATTTTGAGTTTGTTTGAGGTAGAGCGTAATTCGGCTTCTACTTTTTGTTTTTTTGTTAGGGTTTCAAAGCGCACCTCTTTTGCTGAGGTTTGTGTGTTTTGGGCAAACGCCGGAGCGCCAAACGCCAAAATAGCTATAAAAATAAGAATACTAGTCTTTTTTACCATACGTTTATTATACACAACTTCTGACGATTGACTAGAGCAGGTATTACTGTATAGTATTATCAAATTTTGTAAAACCATGAAAGAAATACACAATAAGGGTTTTTGGGTTGTTATACTCAATTTTCTTAAGGTACCCGCAATAATTTTATTTTTTGTACTGCTTTATTTTGCATTTAGGTACGATATTTGCGCAGGCATCTATCTCATAGTACTTGCATTAGTAACATATTTTGCGAGGACATCCAAACCTGTTGGCTATTAGCAAAAGAATTAAAAACGCCCCCCTTCCGGGAGGCATTTTTTATTGCTAAAACTTTTGTTTGTAAAGCTCGATTGATTTTTTGATCGCTTCGATGGCTTTATCTTTCCCTTCAATACCGTTGATAACTACAGGGTGTTCGATATGCCCATCATCACTTTTTAGATTTTTATAAGTTTCAAAAAAGTGAGTGAATTCTTTGAGTGAGTGTTTGTTTAGGTCTTTGAGGTCGTGGATATGATCAAAACGCTTGTCACTTGTTGGAACTGCGATGATTTTTGCGTCACTTTCTCCACTATCTACCATGTTCATAATCGCAATTGGTCGGACCTCTACCATTACACCGATATTTATAGGGTAAGTAGTTAGTAGTACAACATCAAGAGCATCGCCATCCTCCCAAAGAGTTTGTGGAGCAAAAGCATAATCAAATGGATATGGTGCTGCGTTATAGTTGGCTCTATCTAGAGCAATCACGCCAGTTTTTTTGTCGATTTCGTATTTGTTGTGTGAGCCTTTTGAGATCTCAACGATGCAGTTAAATGCTTCTGTTGGATTATCTCCCAAAGGTATATCGTGCCAAAGATTCATACTCATATTAGTTAATTGAAAGTTAGTTTTTATAAAGTTATTAAGAATTTTCAGTTTCGTTTTGTACTTCTTCTGCTGGAGTTTCTTGCACCGCCTCTTCAGATACTAGTTCTGTCAAAGGTTTGAAGTCTTCTCCTTCAGAACTTGCTGACCCTTCGCCTTCTGGAACTTCTGCGCCTTTGATATCTATTTTCCAACCAGTGAGCTTGGCTGCGAGACGAACATTTTGGCCACCTTTTCCGATAGCTAGAGAGAGTTGATCCGGGGTAACTTCGATGGTTGCTTTGTGCTCTGCTTCATCTAGTACAACATCTAAAACTTTTGCTGGAGAGAGAGCTTTGCGAACAAATTCACTCGGATCTTCTGACCATTCGATAATATCTATCTTTTCTCCACCAAGTTCATTCATAACAGTAGAAACTCTAACTCCGCGTTGACCAACACATGATCCTACAGGATCGATGTTTGGGTCTGCAGTGTAAACAGCTATCTTGCTTCTTGCTCCTGGTTCTCGAGCTATAGACTTTATTTCGACAACACCAGTTGCTATTTCAGGAGACTCTTGAGCAAAGAGCTTTTCCATAAATTTTGGATGAGTGCGAGAAATGCGAAGATTGATACCTCGAGGAGATTCTTCGACATGGTATAGGTATCCACGTACACGGGCACCACGAGCGTAACGCTCACCTGGGATTTGTTCAGCTGGGGGGATGATTCCTGTTGCTCTGTTAAAATCAATAAATACAGTACCCTTATCTACTTTTTGAATATGTCCTGAAACAATATCGCCTTCTTTGCCACCAAACTCTTCCATGATAGAGCCACGTTCTGCTTCCCTGATACGCTGAATAATAACCTGCTTTGCAGTTTGAGCAGCGATACGTCCAAAGTCTTCTTTTGGTTCTAGATTAAAAATTATCTCATCTCCTACCTGAGCACCACTTTTCATCATCTTGGCATCGTCGAGAAGTATGTGCTTTTCTTCGTTGTAGCTTTCTCTTTCGTCTGCCTCTGGTCTTTCATCAGCTTCGTCTTCAAAGTAAACCATGCTGTCATCTACTACAGTCTTTACTTGGTCAAAAGAAACAGAACCACCATCTAGATCGATGTGGGCACGAACAACCTGGCCTTTTTTGCCGTACTCTTTTTTATAAGCGGCAGCTAGTGACTGTTCTATAGCGTCAATAAGCTTATCTCGGCCTATTCGGCGCTCATTTTCAAGCTGTTCTATAGCAATTTTTAGGGCTTTTATATCTAACATATATTTGATTTTTGTATTATTTTGTAAGGGTTTTTTGTATTTTTAACAGAAATGTCCGAGCTTTTTGGGCCGGACATTTACTAAGGGGGAATATAGCATATATATATTGTATAGGCAAATATCCACAGATTATCCCCATTTTAGGGTGTTTACATTGACAAAATGCCTATTTTGGGTATATAATATACTCAAACGTACGAAAGTACCTTTAATCGATTTTTTGGCGATATTGCCTTCATTCTCTAAATTAAAAAGCATGAAAAATGTTTTAAACGCTTTGAGGATGAGCGTAGTGTTCGTCATCCTTATATTTGTGTCTTGTGGCAAAAATTCCGGTGGTGCTGGTGGTGGCGGTCATGTTGAACCAAACCCTCCCGCTGAAACAAAGCCTAAAATTTCTGCTACTGCTCCCTCAAAGGCGTGGTACGGAGAAAATGCGGTTGGTTCTGTAACAGCGACCAATGCCACCTCAGTAACAGCCTCTCCCGGGGTTGTTAATGGAAATAGCTACACGGTTAGTTCTGTCACAGGCCCATTAGATGTAAAGTTGGTTGCCCATGGTCAAAATGGTCAAACAGCAGAAACTACCGTTGTCGCTGATTGTTGGTCTCCTCAGCTTTCTGAAGTATTCAAATCAGGGGCTGGAGACGGAATCTTCCGGTTAACAGCCATCCAGATTGACGGAGGCCCAATCCAGACCAGTGGTCTGGTTTGTCTGCCGATCCAATTTTTACCCGACGGGACCACAAAGACCTACGGTAGTGAATGCGCACCTGGCGGTGGAATTTCTACTGGACAGTGGAGTTTAGTAGGAGAGGGTATTGTTTTCGCTAACCAGGCGTATGACAAAATCACCTTTCTAAACAACAAAACCTTTGTTGTTGAATTTCGCAACAACAACAACAACCAGTTGGTTAAAAGGTGGTTCAGTAAGAATTAAATCGATCTTTCTAAAAAAGCAGTCCCTCTTATCGGGGGACTTTTTTATTTACTAGTGTTATACTTTATTTGTATGAAAAAATACCTACTTGTTTTTGTTACAATAATTTTTACTAGTTTTTTATCAGCTCAAACAATTTCCGCACAAACTCACGCAGTAAAATCTATTGCAGAGGTTAATGTTCAAGGTGCAAAAATAGCAAATCAAATTGGTCAATCCATAAACATATCCTTCACCATATCAAATGGTAGCGGTATCCAAACAGGACTTCAGTACAGCGTTCGCTTAAGCTCAAAATCAAATAGGAGTATTGTTGTTGATGAAAAACATTATGACGAAGTTCTGAGTTTGCCAGAAAATAGTAGTATATCTAAAAGTATTGTTTACAATGCTCCAACAGGCCTCTCGGGAGTATATTTATTGTCTATCGGTGTAAGCAATAAGGCAGGATTCCCTTTTGCTAATGCATCTGTTGGCGAGGTGTCTTTATCTTCAACACAAGGATTAGTAGTTGTCCCTGGGTCATGTATCTTGTCTGAAAAAAATACAAAGGTAGCTTGCGAAGCACAGAATATAACTAAAAATTTATTTATTTCTACACCTGTTCTTTCTGTGTTTGAACAATCATCTTTTAATAAACCAATCGCTGAGGTTTTTTCGCAAAATCCTTTGTCTTTCAAAGCAGAAAGCAAGCAAACATTTTTAATTGATATACCAAAAACACTTCCTTCTGGATTTTATATTCTTAAGATCCAACTAAGATCTGGGGAAACTCTTTCAAATACAGTATCAATCCCCCTTATTATTCCCGGAGTTTCAGCAAAAATATTAAATGCTTCTTTGGACGCTGATTACTATAAATACAGAGGCATAGCAGAAGTAGATCTTTCGTGGGCGGGTAGTGGAGCCACAAAGGTGGACGTAAAACTTTCTTCGCATAACATTACTTGTGGTGTAGCAGAAGTTGCTTTGGTTTCACATGTCCAAAAGATCTCAATCAAAAATCGTATTTCTTGTACAAACCCTGTGCTTTCTGTAAACATAAAAGACTCAGAGGGCAACATCCTTGATAGTTTTGAATCATCTATAGAGACAACCTCAACAAAAGCCCCACAAAAACAAAAGTTCTTAGCTTTAGGTATCATTATCTTAGCACTTATAATTTTTGTTGTTAGATTGTTAAAAAATAACAAAAAAATACCACCTATGGGCAGTGCTACTGTAGCTACGTTTATATTTGTTTTAGCTTCTTTTACTTCTTATGTAGAAGCTAATACTTACTATGCCGGAGCAAATAACGAAGTTTTGGTTACCGTAAATGCTGACAACCCTCTTAATCCTGGTAGCCTTAACTTCAATCAAGGAGATACTATAAATGTAGATGGTTCTATTCAGAATCTTACAGATTTATCACAAACAGTCTCTCTTAGTGCTGTAACTATAAACAATAACAGTGTAGATCTTTTTAACCCAAGCACTATAACTCTAACCCCTTTTGAAATTCGTTTGGCCAATAACCCTGGGAGCTTCACTGTTAATGTCCCAACCAACCCTCCACTCCCTCAAAGTTTTGATATTACATTTACTGCAGGGCTTCTTGAGCCAGTATATATAAAGTTAACAGAACAAGGTGTTTCTACTTGGCAAGAAACAATAAGTCAGGGAGCAATTTGTCCACCTGTTATATTAAACCATCGAAATGTTACTAGTGTTCTGGTTGAATTTTACTCTGATATAACAGGAACAACACCGCTTGATGTCACTGGACTAGGGTTCAAGCTTGTCCTTAGAGAGGGGCAATCTTATCCTCTAACAGATACTTATAGTATTACTACGGTTTTATCAGGAACTTCTTATACTATCTCTCCTGGCTATAGTTATAATGAGGTACTAGGGAATTTTTTGCCACCGTTTACTTTCGGTTGTGGTGGTATAGCTTTACCTAACACTTCAGGTAAAACTGCTCATGTTGGCGTCCCTCCATATCTACCATGGGTTATTACCCCTCCGGTTAACTATGCTCGTATACTTTATCCACCGTCACCAGAGATTACAGCTAGTGCAACATATGCAAATGTTGGAGACACTGTAACTATTACATGGTCATCAGGGTGGGCAGGCGGAGTGACAACTTGTACAGGAACAAACTTCTCAACAGCAGGAGCTCCATATGGTACTCAGTCTGTAACCGTAACAAGTATTCCTATAACATATAGTGTTTCTTGCTCTAATGCTGCCGGATCAGGTACAGATTCTGTAACATTGACCCCTGAGCCACCAGTTATTACCTTCTCAGCTTCTCCAACTTCTATTGTTACACCAGATTCGACAACTCTTTCATGGTCATCAACAAATGCAACTTCTTGCTCTAGTGTTGACTTCTACACAGGGAATCAAACAGCAGGCAACTCAGTTGTTTATCCGAGCGTTCAACCAGCAACAACATATAACATCGAGTGTGTAGGACCAGGTGGAACTTCCCCAGCACAACTTCAGGTTGATGTTGTAGAGTCTTGCCCGCCTGATAAAGAGTGTCAACAATAATAATTACAAATAAAATATATGAAAAACAAAATTAATAAAAACAAAATTAACATAGTCGCGATATTTGTATTTTTTATAACACTTGGTTTTTACACTGATTCTTATGCGGTGTGGAACTACTACACTTCTGATATTGCTTATACTGTGGGGGGTGGTGGGGCTGTTATTGGTGTTACTCTTTCTGCAAGTCCTAACACAATGACACTGCCTACAAACACAACAACTCTTACATGGACAACCTCTGGAACACCAGATAGTTGTGATGCAGATCTTGCAAGTGGCCCAAGCTCAACAACATGGTCTGGTTCTCGCAGTACTTCAAGCAACCCTTCACCAGAGCAGGTAACAAATCTCGTTGCTGGTAGTTACGTTTTTAGAATCACTTGTGTAAAATCAAGCGCAACACCATCAAGTGTCAGCGCAACAGCTCTGGTTGTTGTAAGTAGTGCCCCAACTCCAACAGGCGCTATTACTGCATCGAACTGTACTATTAGCAGTGGGGCATCAACTTGTAACAGCTCCGTAACATGGACAACTTCAGACCTCACTGGTGCAGCTACTGAAGTAACCCATAATAATCCAAATGGAACACATGTTTCTTGGGCTACCTCAGGAACGAATGTAAGTAGTACTGTAAACCATGGGGCGACTACTTTTTTTCTCTATCATAATTCTGTAGAGCTTGCGCAGTCATCAATGAGTGCTTCTTGTGCTGATGGATCATCTTGGAATGGATCAGCTTGTCAGGCGGTAGTGGTTACACCATCTGTTTCTTTAAGTGTTGCGCCTTCTAGTATTTTTAGCGGAGGATCAGCAACACTGTCTTGGACAAGTGCCAACGTTTCTTCTTGTACAGCTAGTGCAAGCCCTCTGAGCTCTTCTTGGACAGGTAGCAGATCAACAAGTAGTTCATATCCTCATGAATCAACTGGCTCTCTGTATGCCAATACTACATTTACTCTGTCATGTACTGGAGTAAATGGTAGTGCTAGTGACTCAGAGACTGTCACAGTATTGCCTGATACTGGCTCAGAGGTAGCGGCTGCATTAACCGCAAACCCAGAAAGAATAGCTTTAGGAGAATCATCAACACTGTCTTGGACATCTAACAATGCAACATCTTGTTCAGGTATAGGATTTTCAACAGGTGGAGCTATATCTGGATCAATCCCTGTTTCTCCAACAGTAAATACTACCTATACTGTTTCTTGTACCGATGGATCTAGTTCGGCATCTGATCAAGCTACTGTTTCTCTTCGAAGAAAGTTCTTATTTATAGAATTTTAAACAAAAAACCGCACCACTATGGTGCGGTTTTTTATTTTTGACCATGCTACAATAAAAGTGCATATGGTTATTGACGAAGAAAAACTTAAAAATCTTTTGATTGATACAAAAATACTATCAGTAGAGGATATTACTAATTTTGAAAAACAGAAAAAACAAAAAGATGTAGCTCTTTCTGATTTTGTCCTTTCTCTAGGAAAAGTAAAAGAGCCAGAACTACGTAAGCTACAAGCCTACGTTTTGGGTATACCTTATCTTAGTCTCGAAAAAGAAAAAATTGAAAGAGATATTTTGCAGATGATCCCTGAGCCCATTGCTCGAAAATACAATATAGTCGCTTATAAAAAAAGAGGCAACGATCTAGAGATCTGTATGCTAGATATAGATAACCTTCCGGCTATTGATTTCGTAAAGAAAAAGACAGGTCTTAGAATCTTGCCTAGACTGACAGACAGTGACTCTATCAAAAGTGTTTTGGTTCAATACAAAAAGTCTCTACAGGCAGAGTTTGATTCGATAATACAAAAGGAGGTAGGGAGCATCCAAAAGGTGGACGAAAAAAGTGATGAGACTACCGAAAAAGATCTCAAACAAATGGCGGAGGATTTGCCAGTTGTAAAGATAGTAGACTCTTTGATTTCTCATGCAATATTGCAAAATACTTCTGATATACACATTGAGCCAGGAGAAGAGTCTCTGATTGTTCGCTATCGTATCGACGGTATTCTTCATGATGCTATGACTCTCCCTAAGGATGCTGCTCCAGCTATAACTGCTCGTATCAAAGTGCTCTCAAATCTCAAGCTTGATGAAAAAAGACTTCCACAAGACGGAAGATTTAAAATAGTGCTTGATGATACCCCTGTATCATTTCGTGTCTCAACACTTCCGACATATTTCGGTGAGAAAACCGTTATTCGTATTTTGCGTGAATCTTCACACGGCTTTACTTTGGAGGGGCTAGGCTTTCATGGGGAGAGTCTAGAGAGGATACATGAGGGGATGAAACAACACTCAGGTATTGTGCTAGCGTCAGGGCCAACTGGATCTGGAAAAACAACTACTTTGTATACAATGCTTGATATTTTGAATACTCCGAGTGTAAATATCTCAACAGTAGAGGATCCTATAGAGTATCAAATGCCCCGTATCAACCAAACTCAAGTAAAAAGTGAGATCGGTATGACCTTCGCCAACGGACTTAGAGCCCTCCTTCGACAAGACCCAAATATCATCATGGTGGGAGAGATTCGTGATGGGGAGACGGCTTCTTTGGCAGTTAATGCAGCTCTAACCGGACACTTGGTTCTCTCAACTATCCACACCAACTCAGCAGCTGGTGCAATCCCTAGACTTATCGATATGGGAGTAGAACCATTTCTTATCGTTTCAACAGCTAAGGTAATCGTGGCTCAGCGTTTGGTGCGTCGACTGACTTCTACCAAAGAAAAGTATTTCCTCTCTGACGGAGAACTCAAAGCACTCTCTGATGTTGTAGATCTAGATCATGCTCGAGTGTTTATAGAACAAGAAAATTTGATAAAGCCAGGTACTCCATGGAAAGAAATACCTTTTTATAAGCCTGTAAAAAGTGAAGAATCAGAAGACGGATATAAAGGACGTGTTGGTATTCACGAAGCGCTCAAGGTCTCAGCAACAATCAAAGAAATAATTCTCCGTGGTGGCTCAGCAGATGAAGTAGAAGCTCAAGCTAAAAAAGAGGGGATGATGACTATGATAGAGGACGGTATTTTCCAAGCCATCCAAGGGAACACTACAATAGATGAAGTGTTACGTGTGGTGAGTGAGTAGTGCTTGACTTTACAGTTTGTATATTTTATAATATAAAAGTAAATAAATTTGTCCTTTAAACTCTTAAATAGATAAATAATGTATCCATTATTGCACGGA